>CANGUJ010000024.1 GCA_947456845.1 Burkholderiales bacterium
CGGGCCTTGCGCTCGGCGGCTTCGCGTGCGGCGCGGGCGGCGTCCTCCCGTGCCTTGAGTTCGGCGGCCTCGCGCGCCTTCTGTTCGGCAGCAGCCTGCTTTTTCGCTTCCTCTGCAGCGCGACGCTGCGCTTCGCTTGCCTTGGTGCCTTCATTGGCAGGCCTAGCAGGCGTGACCGGCGCAAAAGCCGTGAAATCCAGATCGTCTTCGGTGATTTCCTGGACGCCGATGCCGGCGATAGAGATGATTGAGTCAGGCCCGCCTTTGGTGACGAAAATCCGGATCAAGTCGAGTTCGAGCAGCCTTTCAAAAATCGCTTGCATGCGGGGCGGCGCGATCTTGCCCAGCTTTTCCTGCAACTCGCCAAGATTGGACTTGCCGTCGACAAGAATCAGCGCTTGCCGCTCATCGGCAGCAAGCTTGATGCCTTTTTTGGTGATCTCCAGAGAGCCTCGTCCGGTCTTGGAGAAAATTGTGCGGTTGTCCATCTCTACGTCAGGAGACGCCGGTTCCTTGCTTGGATGCGATGTTGTTCAGACAGGCTATGCTTGTTCCGCCCGCGCTCCCGGCTTGTCCCCGGCGACCTGCGCGCATTCCGGCGGCTTGCCAAGGACAACTCCCCCGGAACATGCCAATTGTGCGCCTGATGCGGCAGCTTGATGCGGCAAATTGGGCGAAGGTTACGGCTTAATGCGACCCAAGGGTGCTTTCTTGTCGAATTTTCTCATATCGGTCCGGTATCGCGCAGGGTGCGGTATTGCGGCGAAGCCCTAGAATGCGCGAGTTGCACATGCATTTCCCAGAGAAACCGAAAGGCACGCAGATGACGCGATTCCTGCTGGTCAGGCATGGCGAAACCCACTGGAATCGCGAACAGCGCATCCAGGGGCAGCAGAACAGCGAGCTTTCTGCCGAGGGTCTGGCGCAGGCCCAGGCAGCCGCCGCCTGCCTTGCCAACAAAGATGCCGACGCGCTCATTTCCAGCGATCTCGGCCGTACCCTGCAGACCGCTGTTCCCATTGCTGCCGCGCTCGGCCTGCCGATCACGCCCCACGCCGGTTTGCGCGAACGCGCATTCGGCATCTTCGAAGGCTGCACCCTTGAGGAGATTGCGGGGCGGTTTCCGGAGCACCACGCGGCCTGGCGCTCACGTGACCCGCACTATGCGATGCCTGGCGGGGAAAGCCTGGCGCAGGTGCGCGCGCGGGTCAAGGCGACCCTGGAGGGCATCGCGGCGCAGGGGCTCCGCGAGGTCGTCGTGATTACCCACGGCGGGGTTCTCGATACGGTCTATCGGCTGGCGTCGGGCATCCCGGACGACGCCCGGCGCGCCTGGCCGCTCGTCAATGCCAGTTTCAACCATGTCGATATCGACGGCGGCGCATGGTCGCTGCGCGAATGGGGCGTGGTTTCCCATCTGCGCGGGGCGGGCGATGAGACGGTTTGAGGGTTTGCAAATCCGTACTACGGGTAGGGGGTGCGCGGAATTTTCTGGGAGGAGGCCCTGCGGCTGCTACAATATCTTGTGATTTGCACACGACCCGCCACGCAGTTTGGAGGCCGGGTCTGTCCGTTCAATCCAACACTCGCCCGCCCATGTTCAGCACCTCCGTCACACTCGAGTCATCCGATCCGGAACTCTTCGCCGCGATATCCCGCGAAAACCGCCGTCAGGAGGAGCACATCGAACTGATCGCCTCCGAGAACTACGCTTCGCCGGCGGTCATGGCAGCCCAAGGCTCGCAGCTAACCAACAAGTACGCCGAAGGCTATCCCGGCAAGCGCTACTACGGCGGTTGCGAATTCGTTGATATCGCCGAAACCATCGCCATCGAGCGCGCCAGGAAACTGTTCGGCGCCGACGCCGCCAACGTGCAGCCCAACTCCGGCTCGCAGGCCAATCAGGGCGTGTTCTTCGCCATGCTGCAGCCCGGCGACACCATCATGGGCCTCTCGCTGGCGGAGGGCGGCCACCTGACCCACGGCATGCCGCTCAACATGAGCGGCAAGTGGTTCAATGTGGTGTCTTACGGCCTGAACGCACGGGAAGAGATCGACTACGAGCGCATGGAAGCCATCGCCCGCGAGCATCGTCCCAGACTCATCATCGCCGGGGCCTCGGCGTATGCCCTGCGCATCGATTTCGAACGCTTCGGGCGTATTGCCCGCGAGATAGGCGCCTATTTCCTGGTCGACATGGCCCATTACGCTGGCCTCGTCGCTGCCGGCGTCTATCCCAATCCCGTGCCGCATGCCGATTTTGTCACCAGCACCACCCACAAAACCCTGCGCGGTCCGCGCGGCGGCCTCATTCTGATGAAGGCCGAGCACGAGAAGAAGATCAACTCGGCGATTTTTCCCGGCATCCAGGGCGGCCCTCTGATGCATGTGATCGCCGCGAAGGCGATCGCCTTTGGCGAGGCGCTGCGCCCGGAATTCAAGGCGTACCAGCAGCAGGTGCTCAGAAACGCCGACGCCATGGCCCGTGCCTTTCTCGGACTAGGCATGCGGGTAGTCTCCGGACGCACCGAATCGCACGTGTTCCTGCTCGACCTGCGTGCCAAGAAGGTGACCGGCAAGGATGCCGAGGTGGCGCTCGACCGGGCCCACATCACGGTCAACAAGAACGCCATTCCCAACGATCCCGAGAAGCCGATGGTGACGTCCGGCATACGCATCGGCAGCCCGGCCATGACCACCCGCGGCTTCGGCGAGGCCGAGGCGGTGGAGGTCGCGCGCCTGATCGTCCAGGTGCTCGAGGCTCCGGCGGACGAAGCCAACCTCGCCGCCGTGCGCGAAAAGGTCGCCGTGCTGTGCCGGCGCTTCCCGGTCTACGGCGCCTGATACGCCCATGCGCTGTCCGTTCTGCGCCAATGCCGACACCGCCGTCGTCGATAGCCGCGAGGCCGACGACGGCGCGGTGATCCGGCGGCGCCGGCGCTGCCTGGCCTGCGACAAGCGCTTCACCACCTACGAGCGGGTGGAATTGCGCATGCCGGTGCTGGTGAAGAAGGACGGTGCGCGGGTCGACTACGACCGTGAAAAGCTGCGCGCCAGCTTCAAGCTCGCCCTGCGCAAGCGGGAAGTGTCTTCCGACAAGGTCGATGAGGCCATCGCGCGGGTCGAGGAGCGCCTGATCGGCCTGGCCGAGCGCGAGGTGGCCACGCATCGGGTGGGCGAATTGGTCATGCGCGAACTTCGCAAGCTCGACAAGATCGCCTATATCCGCTTCGCCTCGGTGTACCGCAACTTCGAGGATCCGGAAGAATTCGAGGATGTGGTGGCCGAGCTCACGCCGACGCGGCGTCCGCGTCGCGTCTAGGCCGCCACCACTGCGGCCCGCCAGCGCACAAGCCCCGTGTTTACCCCGCTGGACCAGTCCTTCATGCGGCGGGCGCTCGAATTGGCCGGGCGCGGGCTCTACACGGCGACGCCCAATCCGCGCGTCGGCGCGCTCGTGGTCAAGGAAGGCCGCATCGTCGGCGAAGGCTTCCATCAGTTCGCAGGCGAAAGCCATGCGGAGGTCAACGCCGTCCGCGACGCCAAGGCCAGGCATGGGGCCGATGCAGTGCGTGGCGCCACCGTGTACGTCACGCTCGAACCCTGCAGCCATCACGGCCGTACGCCGCCCTGCGCGGAACTGCTGCTTGCCGAAGGCGTCGCGCGGGTGGTGGCGGCCATGGAAGACCCCAATCCCAAGGTGGCCGGTCGCGGCTTCGCGCGCCTGCGCGAAGCCGGCGTCGATGTGCGCGTCGGCCTGCTCGCCGCCGAGGCGCACGAACTCAACATCGGTTTCGTCGCGCGCATGACGCGCGGTACGCCGTGGGTGCGCCTGAAGGTCGCTGCCAGCCTGGATGGCAAGACCGCGCTTGCCAATGGCATGAGCCAGTGGATCACCGGGCCCGAGGCGCGCCGCGACGGCCATGCCTGGCGGGCGCGCGCCTGCGCCATTCTTTCCGGCATCGGCACGGTGGTTGCGGACAACCCGAGCCTGAACGTGCGCGACATCGTCACGCCGCGCCAGCCGCGCAAGGTGATTGTCGACAGCCGCCTGCAGATGCCGTCGGACGCACGTGTGCTGAACGAAGGTGCGGTACTCATCGCCTGCGCGGTCGATGATGCCGGCGCGCGCGCCCGGTTGCAGGCCGCGGCCGATGCGCACGGCACGCAGCTGGAATTCATCTCCCTGCCGAACGCCGGCGGCAAGGTCGCCCTGCCCGACCTGCTGCGCGAGCTCGGGCGCCGCGGCATGAACGAAATCCATGTCGAATCCGGCTTCAAGCTCAACGGGTCGATGCTGCGCGAGGGCTGCGTCGACGAGTTGCTGGTGTATTTCGCCGCTTCCATCATCGGGGACGCGGGCCAGGGCATGTTCAATCTGCCGCCGCTGGAAGAACTCCAAGCGCGGCGCCGTCTCAGGATTCACAACGTCAGCCAGGTGGGCGATGATCTGCGGCTGATCGCCCGCATGGCTTAGGAGAAACAACTTGTTCACCGGAATCGTCGCGGCGGTCGGCCGCATCCTGGAAGTCACACCCTTGGGTGGCAGCGATGCGGGCGTGCGCCTGACCGTGGACGCAGGCAGTCTGGGCCTCGATGATGTGGTCCTTGGCGATTCCATCGCCATCCAGGGCGCCTGCATGACCGTGGTGGGCAAGGCCGGCAATACCTTCGCTGTCGAGGTCTCCCGCGAGAGCCTTACGAAAACCGCCGGGCTATCCGAACCCGGCGAGGTCAACCTCGAGAAGGCGCTGTCGCTTTCCACCCGGCTGGGCGGCCATCTGGTGTCCGGCCATGTTGACGGCCTGGGCGCGGTGGTGAGTTTCGAGCCGGTAGGCGAATCGCGCGAACTCATCATCCGCGCGCCGCGTGAACTGGCCAAGTTCATGGCCTACAAGGGCTCGGTCACGATCAACGGCGTGAGCCTGACGGTCAACCGCGTGACCGACCATGCCGGGGGCGCCGATTTTTCGATCAACCTGATTCCACACACCGTGGATGTCACCACCCTCAAGCATCTGAAGGCCGGCGCGTCGGTCAACCTTGAAATCGACCTGATCGCGCGGTATGTCGAGCGCATGCTGACCGCGTCCTGAAGCGCCGTCCCGCCGGGCCTGAGCACGCCCTTCAAATTGACAAATGACTCGCGGTCATTTAATGTCCGCCTTCCTGACCCGTAGTCATTTCATGCCCCGGAATCGCCGGACATCCCCATGGTCGTCATTCATCGCGCAGTACAGGCCGAGGACAAGGCCGCCCGCCGCGCTGCCATCCTGGCGGCCGCCCAAGCCCTGATCGGCCACAACCCCGAGAGCTTCGCCTCGGTGGCCGAAGTCGCCGAGGCCGCTGGTCTGGCCAAGGGTACGGTCTACTTGTACTTCCGCACCAAGGAAGAGATCGTGCTGGCGGTCCATGCGCAGCACTCCGCAGGCTTGTTTGCGCGCCTCGATGCGACCCTGGCTGCGCATCCGGACGATCTCAGCCCAGGGCATGTCGCCACCGCGTTCTGCGCATTCGTGACGGAAAACCCGGTCTTCCTGCATGTGGGCGCGGTTTGCCACTCAAGTTTCCAGCGCAACATCGAACCGGAGGTGATGCTGCAGTTTCGTGCCGCCATTGCCGAGCGGCTCGGGCATTTCGGACCACTGCTGGAAGAGCGCTTCCCGACGTTGGGCAACGGCGATGGCGTGGCGCTTCTGCAGGCGACCTATGCTTTCGCCCTGGGCATGTGGCAGTTGTGCGACCCCGCCCAGAAAAAAGCGCGCGGCATAGGCGCTCGCCCCGAACTGGAGATTCTCAATCGCGACTTCCGGCGCGACCTGTACAAGGGCATCCTGTCCTTGTGGCATGGGTTTCTGACGCCTGAGTTGGCGGACCAAAAGGAGAACGGCGCATGAGCGAACCGCGCCAACCCGCGCCAGCCGGCCTGGCGGCGTGTGTGCTGGCCGTGGCCCTCGTGGCCTGTGCGCCCAAACAGGAGACCGCGCCGGTGCCGCGGCCGGTCAAGGTGATCCAGGCCATTGCGGCGGATACCCCGTCCGTTGCCGCCTATGCCGGCGAAATCCGTGCGCGTTACGAAACCGACGTCTCGTTCCGCGTCGCGGGCAAACTGGTGGTTCGTGCCGTCGACCTCGGCACCCAGGTGAAAAAGGGCCAGGTACTAGCGCGGCTCGATGCCAGGGACGCAGACCTCAACCTCTTGTCCGCGCGCGCCGCCCTGGCGTCGGCCGAGAGCGACCTGGAGTTTGCGCGGGCCGACCTGGCGCGGTATCAGGACCTGCTGGCGAGAAAGTTCGTCAGTCAAGGGGTATACGACCAGAAAGCCAACGCCCTGAAGGCCGCGCAGGCGCGCCGCGACGCGGCCAGCGCCCAGGTGGGCGTTTCAGGCAACCAGGCGGGCTACACCACGCTGACCGCCGACGCCGATGCCGTGGTTACCGCACTGCTGGCCGAACCCGGGCAGGTGCTGGCTGCAGGCCAGCCGGTGGTTCGACTCGCCCGTCTGGGAGAGAAAGATGCCATCATCAACGTGGCCGAGAACCAGCTGGCCCAGGTCAAGGCCAATCCTCGCGCCAAAGTGGCGCTGTGGGCCAATCCCGGCAAGCTCTACAGCGGTCGGGTGCGCGAGATCGCCGCCGCCGCTGATGCCGCCACCCGGACCTATATGGTGAAGGTGGCCGTCGAGGATGCCGACGACCAGTTGCGCTGGGGCATGTCGGCCAATGTCGGCTTTGCGGTCTCAACCGGCCCTGCTGCGGCCAAGGCGATCTTGTTGCCCCTGACGGCATTGACCCAGACCGACGACAAGTCCGGCGCCAGGCCAGCTGTCTGGGTGGTTGGTGCAGATGCCAAGGTCAGGCTCGTGCCGGTGAGCGTGGCGCGCTACACCGAGGAAGGTGTTGTCCTGGCCGGAGGCCTGGCAGGCGGCGAAACCGTCGTCACCGCCGGCGTGCACAAACTGCTGCCGGGCCAAGACGTGCGTGTACTCGTCGATTCGCCGGAACCGGGCGCGGCCAGGGCGGCGGCCGGCGCGGTGCCCCAGTCGCCGCCTTCCACCCGGTGAGGCCGCGTACAGGCCGGCGGCCGCCACGCTGTCGTCCATTTCGCCAAGAACCAACCGACAGTCACCCGGCATCACCCGAGGACCGATGAAGAACTTCAATCTTTCCGAGTGGGCGTTGAAGCACCAGTCTTTCGTGCTGTATTGCATCGTGGTCCTCGGTTTCATCGGCGTGTTTTCGTACACCAAGCTTGGGCAAAGCGAAGACCCGCCCTTCACCTTCAAGATCATGACCGTGCGCACCGGCTGGCCCGGCGCCACCGCGCGCGAGGTGGAGCAGCAGGTGACCGAACGGGTGGAGAAAAAACTGCAGGAGATGCCCGAACTCAACTTCGTGCGCAGTTTTTCGCGGCCCGGCGAATCCCTCGTGTTCGTCTCGGTCAAGGACTCCGAACCGGCGGCGCACATGCCGGAGCTCTTCTACCAGGTACGCAAGAAAATCGGCGACATCCGCGGCCAACTGCCTGCCGGCATCGTCGGGCCCACCTTCAACGACGAGTTCGGCGACACCTTCGGCAACATCTACGCCATCACCGGGGACGGCTTCAGCTATGCTGAGATCAGGGACTATGCCGAGCGGGTGAAAAAGGAACTGCTTCGCATCCCCGACGTGGCCAAGGTGGAACTCATCGGCGAGCAGGATGAAAAGATCTTCGTCGAGCTCTCCAATACCAAGGTCGCCAACCTGGGTCTCGATATCAACGCCATCGTCGCCACCCTGCAGGCGCAGAACGTACTCACGCCGGCCGGCAGTTTCGAGACCCCGTCTACGCGCCTCTACCTGCGCACCAGCGGCGACTTCGAGTCTGCCGAAAGCGTGAAGAACATTCCCGTCCGCGCGGCGGGCCGCACCTTCCGGCTCGGTGACATTGCCACCGTCACGCGCGGCTACAGCGATCCCCCGCAACCCAAGATGCGCTTCATGGGCCATGAGGCGCTGGGCATCGGCGTCTCGATGCGCAAGGGCGGAGACATCCTTGCGCTGGGCGCCAACCTCGACCGCGAGCTCGACCGCATCGGGAAGACCCTGCCGGTGGGCTTGGATATCGAGCGCGTCAACGACCAGCCGCGCGCCGTGCGCGCCTCGGTGGGCGAGTTCGTGCGCTCGGTGGCCGAGGCCGTGCTGATCGTGCTGGCGGTGAGCTTCCTGTCCCTGGGCGTGCGCACCGGCATCGTGGTGGCGCTTTCCATCCCGCTGGTGCTGGCGCTGACCTTCATGTTCATGCAGATCTTCGAGGTGGGCCTGCACAAGATTTCGCTGGGCGCGCTGATCCTCGCCCTGGGCCTCCTGGTGGACGACGCGATCATTGCCGTGGAAATGATGGCCGTGAAGATGGAGGAGGGCATGGACCGCTTCAAGGCCGCAAGCTTCGCCTATACCTCGACTGCCTTTCCCATGCTCACCGGCACCCTGGTGACCGCGGCGGGCTTCCTGCCGATCGCCACCGCGCGCTCCGGAACCGGCGAATACACCGTCTCGATCTTCCAGGTGGTGGTGATCTCGCTGCTCATTTCGTGGGTCGCGGCGGTGATCGTGATCCCATACCTCGGGTTCCACCTGTTGCCGCAGCGCCGCGCACACCAGACGCATGCGCCGGGTTTGCTGTCGCGCCTGCCGGGCCTGCGCTGGACGGCCCACGTCGGGCGCGATTTCTACGTGCGTTTCCGCCGCGTCGTGGCGTGGTGCATCACATGGCGCAAGACCGTGATCCTGGTCACGCTGGCGGCGTTCATCGCCTCGATCTGGGGCTTCCGATTCGTGCAGCAGCAGTTCTTTCCTTCCTCAACGCGGCTGGAACTGGTGGTCGACCTCAAGCTGCCCGAGGGGTCTTCCTACTGGGCCACCGAGGCGCAGGTCAAGAATTTCGAGAAGATCCTCGACCGCGAGCGGGACCTGTTCTCGAGCTATGTGAGTTACGTCGGTACCGGCAGTACGCGGTTCTACCTGCCGCTCGACCAGCAGTTGCCGGCGCCTTCGTTCGCGCAGTTCGTGGTCACCACGCGGGACCTCAAGTCGCGCGAGGAATTGCGCAAGCGCCTGATCGCAGTGCTTGAAGGGGAGGAGTTTTCCATGCTGCGCGGCCGCGTGCTGCGGCTGGAGAACGGCCCCCCGGTGGGATATCCGGTGCAGTTCCGCGTCAGCGGCGAGGACCTCGCGAAGGTGCGGTCGCTGGCCGAGCAAGTAGCCGCCGCGATGCGCGCCGACAGCGCGCTCTCCAACATCAATTTCGACTGGAACGAACGTTCCAAGATCGTCCGGCTGGAGATAGACCAGGACCGCGCACGCGTGCTCAACGTCAGCACGCAGGACCTTGCCGCCTTCCTGCAGACCTCGGTCAACGGCGCCTCTGTCACTTTCCTGCGCGACCGCGACCGGCTCGTCGAGGTGCTGTTCCGCGGCACGCATGCCGAGCGCGCCCGCTTGTCGCAACTGCAGAACCTTTCGGTGCCGACACGCTCGGGCAAGAGCGTACCTCTGACGCAGTTGGCCAACATCAGCTATGAGTTCGAGGAAGGCATCATCTGGCGCCGCGACCGGCTTCCCACCATCACCGTGCGTGCCGACATCTACGATGCCGGCATCCAGCCGGCGACCGTCATTGCGCGCCTCGATCCCGGACTCGGGGAAATACGCAAGCTTCTTCCGCCGGGCTACCGCATCGAGGTCGGCGGTGCCGTGGAAGAAAGCGCCAAGGGCGGGGCTTCCGTCGCGGCCGGATTTCCCCTTATGCTTCTGACCATGTTGACCTTGCTCATGATCCAGTTGCAGAGCATCCAGCGCATGGTGCTGGTGGTGCTCACCGCCCCCCTGGGCCTGATCGGCGTGACCATGTTCCTGCTGTTGTTCAACCAGCCTTTCGGGTTCGTGGCGATGCTGGGGACCATCGCGCTCTCCGGCATGATCATGCGCAACAGCGTCATCCTGATTGACCAGATCGAGCAGGACATCCTAGCCGGGCACGCCCCCCGGGACGCGATCTGCGACGCCGCGGTGCGGCGCTTCCGGCCCATCGTGCTGACCGCCCTGGCGGCCATCCTGGCGATGATTCCGCTGACGCGCTCGGTTTTTTTCGGGCCGATGGCTGTGGCCATCATGGGTGGTCTGACGGTGGCTACCGTGCTCACCCTTCTGTTTCTGCCGGCGGCGTACGCCGCCTGGTTCGGGGTCGAGAAGCATGGCCCGGCATAAGCCCGACGGATCGGCAGGCACGCCGTGAGCCGCACGCTGCGCGCGGCCGGCTGGGCGGCCGCGGTATGGGTCGCGTTGACCGGCTGGGACTGGTTCGCGCGCCGCGCGCCGGAAGGGACGCGCTGGGTTTCAGTGGGCAAGGTGATGAAGACCATCGAAAGCAGGCAGTTCATGGCGGGTACTTCGGCGCTGCGCATCGGCGGAGCGCGCTGGTTGTATGTCGAGCGCGGCTATGCGCGCTTTTCCGAGGGTGAGGAGGTGATGATCGCCGAGCGTCCGGATGGCTACAGGCAGCTTTGCCTGGTGGGGCGCCGGACCTGCGCCTTTATCCAGCGCGACTGCGGCCGGGCCTTTGCCGAGGATCTGCCTGCCGATTGCGCCAGGGCGCAGTTGCCGGTCGGACGGGAATTCTTCGCGAACTGGCTCTCGCCTTTCATTCCGCATCTTTGACCGGACGGCACGGGCACGGTCGCACTAGGCGCCTCCGTCTGTGGGCAACGCCATGTTCGCGACACGCGCCGGCGCCACCCGCAAGAGCACGCCAGGCCAAGAGCAGCCTGTAATGCCATAGATTCATGCCAGTCTCCGAGCAGGTCAACACGTGTTGCCGATTGTCCGGACCGGGCTGCGCCGAAGCGGCCGTGACGAAGCGGCCGTGACGAACCGGCCGTGACGGCGCAAAGGCTAGCGACAGCCTCTTCGCGAAGGATAATGGAGCGTGCCGCTTACCGGGCGCGCCGCATCACTCCCGGTGTGCACCAACCGCGATTTCGCCATAATTCGCCAGCGCTCGCGCCATGAAGCGAGCCGCTTTCGCGCATGCGCAAGGCGCAATGTCCGAAGCGGGTCATAGTCCACAGGGGAAGCAAATGCGGCAGTTCTGGGCGGGGGTCGGAGCGGGCTTGGCCTTGTGGTCGTCCGCGTCGGGTGCGGCAACGGTCGAGCGGTTTGTGCCGCAGGGGGAGGTGCGTTCGGTGCGCCAGTTGCAGGCGCGCTTTTCTGAGGACATGGTGCGTTTCGGCGACGCCACCCAGCCTTCCCCCTTCGATGTGGCCTGCCCGGTGCCCGGCAAGGGGCGCTGGATCGATGCGCGCAACTGGGTGTACGACCTGGAGGCGGACGCCCCGCCCGGCGTGAAGTGCAGCTTCACGCCCAAGGCCGCGCTACGCACTCTCGGGGGCGGCGCCATCACCGGCAAGCCGTCCTTTTCGTTCTCTACCGGCGGGCCGGCGGTGCTGCAAAGCGAGCCTTACGCCGGCGGTTCGCCGATTGACGAGGAGCAGATCTTCATCCTCAAGCTCAACGGCGCGGCCGAGACGGCCACGGTTTTGCAAAACGCATGGTGCGTGGTCGAAGGGCTGGGCGACCGGGTTCCGGTCAAGGTCGTGGCGGGTGAGGCGCGCGCGGCCTTGTTCAAGGCCTTGAGGCGCGACAAGGAGGCCGCCGGCGACAAACTGTTGCTGCTGCAATGCGGCCAGCGCCTGCCGGCGGGCGCGAACGTTACGCTGGTGTGGGGACGCGGCATCGCCGCCGCCCGCGCAAAGCAGGGGTCCGAACGCATCGTGACCACCGTGGACCAGCCGCTGCGCTACAAGGTGCGGCCCGAGTTTCGGGTCAGCTTCACCTGCGTGCGGGAGAACGCGCAGGCGCCATGTTCGCCGTACCAGGGCATGGCGCTGGAGTTCACGTCCCCGGTGTCGCGCGATTTGGCCGCGGCTATTCGCCTGAAGGCGGGCGCAGCCGAGCGCAAACCGGCGTGGAACCGCAACGACACGGAAAACCTGGTCAACCGGGTGGTGTTCGAGGCGCCGTTTCCGGAAAGCGCCGAACTGACCCTCACCCTGCCGCCCGGATTCGTCGACGACAGCGGGCGCAATCCGGCCAACGCCGGCAGTTTCCCGATGCGCGGCCGCACCGGCGAGGGGCCGCCGCTGGTGAAGTTCGCGGCCGGCTTCGGCATCATCGAGTTGAAGGACGCGGTGCTGCCGGTGACGGTGCGCAATGTCGAGCCCGCCATCAAGCAGGCGAGCGCAAGCATCGGCGCCGCATCGCCCCCGACATCGGCGGCCCCGGCCCCGGCGGCGGGCACGCCGATGGCGCGCATGCGGGTGGAGGCCGACGCCCTCATCCTCGAATGGCTGCTCAAGTTGCGCCGTGCGGGCAACGACGAATACAAGTCGCGCGAGGTGGCGCTCGTCAAGGGCCGGCCGGAGGCCAAGGCTGCCACCGTGCCCGCGCCGGCGGGCGGCAAGGCGTTCGAGGTGATCGGCATACCCTTGCCGGAGCCGGGCTTCCATGTCGTGGAACTGGAAAGCGAGCGGCTTGGCGCCGCGCTGCTGGGCAAGCCGAAACCCATGTATGTGCGCACCGGCGCGCTGGTCACCAACATGGCGGTGCATTTCAAGTCCGGGCGCGAGTCCGGGGCGGTGTGGGTCACCGCGCTGGATACGGCGCAGCCGGTAGCGGAGGCGGCAATCCGCGTCTCCGACTGCGCCGGTCGCGAGGTATGGCGTGGCAGCACGGGTGCGGACGGTGTGGCGCGCATCCCGCAAGGGCTGCAGCGTGGCGCCAAATGCGCCGATGAAGCGCCCGCCTTCTTCGTTTCCGCCCGCAAGGGCCGCGACCTGTCGTTCGCGCTGTCGGACTGGCAAAACGGTATCGAGCCGTGGCGGTTCAATGTGCAACAGGGCTACGGCGGCGAGGAAGCGGTGGTGGCACATACCGTGTTCGACCGCCCGCTGTTTCGTGCCGGCGAAACCGTGTCGATGAAGCATTTCGTGCGCATGGAAACCCTGGCGGGCCTGGCAGCGGTGGCGCGGGCGCCGGCCGGGGTGCGCATCAGCCATGCCGCCAGCGGCACGGATGTCGAACTGCCGGTGGACTTCTCGCCGCGCGGTACCGCCCACGGCACCTGGAAGATTCCGGCCGACGCCAAGCTGGGCGAATATGATGTCAGCCTGCTGTTGCCGGTCGAAGGCAAGGGGCCGGCCGGTCCGCGCGTGCTTTCAAGCGGTTCATTCCGCGTCGGCGAGTTCCGCCTGCCCCTGATGCAGGGCGCCGTCGTGGCGCCCAAGGCGGCGCAGGTCGGGGTGCGCGAGCTGCCGCTCGATCTGTCGCTGGGCTACCTGGCCGGCGGCCCGGCCGCGGGGCATGCGGTGCGCATCACCGCGCTCACCCGCGAACGCTATGCCAGCTTCACCGGCTACGAGGCATTCCGTTTCGGCGTGGATGACGAGCCCGAGGCCGACGGCAGCGAAGCGCGCGGCAACGACCGCGCCGAGCGCCTGGTGGCCGACAAGCAGGCAGTGACCCTGGGCCGCGACGGCACGGCAAAGTTCGTCATCAAGGACCTGCCCAAATCGCCGCGCCCGCGCGAACTGGTGGCCGAGATGCAGTACCGCGACCCCAACGGCGAGGAACAGACCCTGCGTACCGTGGTGCCCGTTTGGCCGGCGGCGGTGGTGGCCGGCATCCAGACCGATTCCTGGGTGCAGGTCAGCAAGAACGCCGGCCTCAAGGTGGTGGTGCTGGGCATGGACGGCAAGCCGCGCGGCGACGCGCCGGTGAAGGTGACGGCCAGGCTGGTCAGCACGCTGTCGACCCGCAAACGCACCGTCGGCGGCTTCTACGCCTACGAGAACCGCACCGAGCGCAGGGACCTGGGCACCCTGTGCAGCGGCAAGAGCGATGCGCGCGGACTGTTCCTGTGCGACGCGCGCCTGGCCGAGCCGGGCAATGTGGAACTGGAGGCCAGCGCCGAGGACGGTAACGGGCGGGTCTCGCGCGCCATGACCTCGCTGTGGGTGGCCGGCGCCGAGATGTGGTTCGGCGGGGCCAATGCCGACCGCATCGATCTGCTGCCGGAAAAGCGCCGCTACGAGCCGGGCGAAACCGCGCGCCTTCAAGTGCGCATGCCGTTCCGCGCCGCCACTGCCTGGGTGGCGGTCGAGCGCGAAGGTGTCATCGAAACCCGCGTTTTGCCGGTCACGGGCAAGAATCCGGTGATCGAGGTGCCCGTCAAGGCCGGCTTCGCGCCCAATGTGTATGTGTCGGTGCTGGCCGTGCGCGGCCGGGTGCGCGATGTGCCTTGGACCTCGTTTTTCAGCTGGGGCTGGCGCAGCCCGTTCGAATGGTGGAGCGAGCGGCGCGAATGGGTGGAGCAGTTCAACCGCGGCGAGCCCACCGCGCTGGTGGACCTGGCGCGCCCGGCCTTCAAGCTCGGCGTGGCGGAACTGGAGGTCGGCCGCGCCGCCTACGAACTGAAGGTGGCGGTGACTACCGACAAGCCGGTCTACCAGACCCGCGAAACCGCCAGGGTGCGGGTGGTGGTGCAGGGGCTGGAGGGCAAGCCGGTGCCGGCCGGTACCGAGGTGGCGCTTGCCGCGGTCGACGAATCGTTGCTCGAACTCATGCCCAACCAGAGCTGGGACGTTCTGTCCAACATGGTGCGCAAGCGTTCGTACTACGTCGAAACCTCCACCGCGCAGATGCAGGTGGTGGGCCGGCGCCACTTCGGCAAGAAGGCGCTGCCGCCCGGCGGCGGTGGCGGCCGCGCGCCGACGCGCGAATTGTTCGACACCCTGCTGGCATGGCATCCCGCCCTGGCCGTCGGCCCGAACGGCGAGGTGCTGGTGGATGTGCCTCTCAACGACGCGCTGACCAGCTTTCGCATCGTGGCGATTGCCGACGCGCAAGGAGTGGGTCCGGGCGCGCTGTTCGGCACCGGGTCTACCACCGTGCGTGCGACCCGCGACCTGCAGGTCCTGGCGGGCCTGCCGCCGCTGGTGCGCGAAGGCGATCGCTTCGCCGCCGGCGTGACTCTGCGCAATACCACTACCCGGGCGATGCGCGTTGCCGTGACGGCCCGCGCCGAAGGGCTGCCGGCGCTGGCGGTGCAGGAAGTCAACCTGGCGGCAGGCGCCGCACAGGAGGTCCGCTGGCCGGTGACGGTGCCCAGCGATCGCAGCGTACTGGCTTGGACGGTGGCAGGCGAGGAAAAAGGCGCGGCCAAGCCGGCGCGCGACGCGCTCAAGGTGGCGCAACGAGTGGCGCCGGCGGTGCCGCTCACGGTGCAGCAGGCCACGCTGGTGCAGGTGGACCGCGCGTTCACGCTGCCGGTCGCGCCGCCGGCCGCGGCGCTCAAGGACGCCAAGGGTGTGGCGCGCGGCGGCTTGAGTGTCGCGCTGTCGCCCAGATTGGCAGGCGCCCAGGAGGGCGTGCGGCGATATTTCGCGGAGTATCCGTTCTCCTGCCTGGAGCAAAAAACCTCCAAGGCGATCGGCCTGAAAGACAAGGCGCAATGGCAGGCGCTGGCTGCGCAGGTGGGCAATTACCTCGACAGCGACGGCCTGGCCGGCTATTTCCCCGGCGGGCGCGGCAGCGACACCCTCACCGCGTATGTGCTGGCGGTGGCGCACGAGTCCGGTTTTGCCCTGCCGGAAAGCGTAAAAGAACGCATGGAGGCCGGCCTGATCGCCTTCGTCGAAGGGCGCATCCAGCGCGAAGGGTGGTCGCCCGTACGCGACTTGGAGGCGCGGCGTTTGGCGGCCATCGAGGCCCTGGCGCGTACCGGCAAGGCCGTGCCCAGGATGCTCGACGCCATCACCCTCACGCCCAATGCCTGGCCCACCCACGCGGTGATCGACTGGGTGTCCATCCTCTCGCGCATGCCGCAGATCGCCAAACGCGACGAGCAACTGGCAGCGGCCGAGCAGGTGCTGCGCGGCCGCTTCACCATGAGCGGCACCCGCATGGTGTTCTCCACCGAGAACGAGGATCGCTGGTGGTGGCTCATGGCCGGGGGAGACGTCAACGCCGCGCGCCTGATCGCGGTGCTGGCCGACAAGCCCAATTGGCGCGAAGACATGCCGCGCCTGGTGGCCGGCCTGGTGGCACGCCAGCAGCGCGGCGCCTGGGAGACCACCACCGCCAACCTGTGGGGCACGCTTGCACTGGACAAGTTCGGTGCCCGCTTCGAGAGCGCCAGTGTGGCCGGCAGCACCCGCGCCGGTTATGAAGGTACGACGCCTGCGTCCTCGCTCAATTGGGGCACGCAGGCGCAGGGCGGCGCGCTGGCCCTGCCGTGGCCTGCGGCCGGTGCCACGCTGAAGCTTGTGCATGAGGGCGGCGGCAAGCCCTGGGCCGCCATCAGCAGCACCGCGGCGGTGCCGCTGCGGGAGGCGGTATCGGCGGGCTATCGCATCACCCGCACCGTGATGGCGGTGGAGCAGAAGACCGCCGGCACCTGGACGCGTGGCGATGTGCTGCGTGTGCGTGTGGAAGTCGACGCGCAGGCCGACATGACCTGGGTTGTGGTGGCCGATCCGGTGCCGGCGGGCGCCACCGTGCTGGGCTCCGGCATGGCGCGCGATTCGCAGGTGGCGCAAGCCGGCCAGCGCGGCCCGACCGGCGCCTGGCCCGCCTTCGAGGAGCGCGCACAGGAAGCCTTCCGCGCCTATTACGACTACGCCCCCAAGGGCAAGTGGAGCGTCGAGTACACGTTGCGGCTGAACCAGGACGGCGAGTTCAACCTGCCTCCCACCCGCGTCGAAGCCATGTATGCGCCCGACGTGAACGGCATGCTGCCCAACGCGCCCATGAAGGTCGCTCCATGAACAAGCGGCATGAAATGGGGTCAGACCCCATTTCGGTGGGCAGCGTCCCCTCAAATAGAGGCCCGGCCCCATTTTTCGGCGAGGGGATAAGGGCATGCGCTCGGCGGGCCATCGGATGGGGTCTGACCCCGTTTCTTTTGGTGGCGACGCCGGTGCTGGCCGCGGTGCCGTCATTCGAGGCGGTGCGCGCGGAATGGCGTGAGTCGGATGCGTTGTTGCTGGACCGCCACGGGCGCGAATTGCAGCGGGTGCGGGTGGATGCCAAGGTGCGGCGCCTGGCGTGGACGCCGCTTGCGCAGGTGTCGCCGGCCTTGCGGCAGGCAGTGATCGAGTCGGAAGACCGGCGCTTTGAAGCGCATGAGGGCGTGGATTGGCGCGCCGCGATGCATGCCGCGCTCGGCAATCTGGGTGGCGGCGGGCTGCGCGGCGCCAGCACGCTCAGCATGCAGGTGGCGGGACTGATCGACCCGGAACTGCGCCGCAGTGACGGCGCCGCGCCGCGCAGCATGGCGCAAAAAGTCGGCCAGGCGATGGCGGCACTCGAAATGGAGAGGCGCTGGAGCAAGGCGCAGATTCTTGAAGCCTATCTGAACCTGGCGACCTTTCGCGGCGAGCTGCAGGGCGTTGCGGCGATGTCCCACGGTCTGTTCGGCAAGGGCCCGCATGGCCTCAATCGGCGCGAGGCGGCGGTCGCTGCGGCCTTGTTGCGCGGGCCCAATGCCCCCGCGCCACGGGTGGCCGCGCGTGCCTGCGCGCTCCTGGGCGCAGCGAAAAGGCAAAACGCCAGCCCGGCCGATGCGGGCTGCGCCGGGCTGGACGTCGAGGTGGCGCGCATCTTCTCGCGTGCCGACGCGGCGTTTCCACGCGCCCAGCTGGCC
>CANGUJ010000025.1 GCA_947456845.1 Burkholderiales bacterium
CATCGCGCTGCCGCCAACCAAGAACAAGCCCGCGCCCGGCAAGACCCGCATCCGACTCATTGCAACACCCCCCTCGGGACGGTCGCCATGGCAGACACCCGCACCATGAGGCGCGCCCCCGTCTGCCCGTCCGTCCGTTCAACCCGCCCGGCCTTCAGCGGGCGTTCTTCTTCACCCAGTCCGCGATGCGCGCCACGCCGCCCTTGATGGCCTCTTCCGAAGCCGCATAGGAGAAGCGGATGTGCTGGCCCTCGCCGGCCACCCGCGCGCCGAAATGGATGTCGGCCAGCACCGCCACACCGGCCTCGTTGAGCAGCTTCTTGCGGAACACTTCCGAGTCCGCGCAACCGGTCATGCGACACGCCTCGGTGACATTCGGCCAGGCGTAGAAGGCGCCGCCGGGTGTCAGGCAGGTGATGCCCGGCACCTGGTTGAGAAGACCGACGATCAGGTCGCGGCGCTTCAGGAAGGACGCCTTCATCATCTCCGCCGCATCCTGCGGGCCGTTCAATGCCTCCACGGCCGCCCACTGGCTGATGTGCGAGGCGCAGGACTCGGTGTTGGTGACCCAGCGTGTGAAGGTCGGCGCGAGCGTACGGTTGACCGCGTAGCCGATGCGCCAGCCTGTCATCGCCCAGGTCTTGGACGCACCGTCGGAGATGATGGTGCGCTCAAGCATGTCCGGCAGGGCCGCGATGGACTGGAAAGCCCCGTCGTAGATCAGCCGCGAATAGATCTCGTCGGCGTAAATCCAGACCTGCGGATGGCGCCGCATGATCGCCGCGATGTCGGCCAGGTCCTTGGCCGAGAGCGAACCTCCGGTGGGGTTGTGCGGCGTGTTGAGGATCAGCATGCGCGTGCGCGGCGTGATCGCGGCCTCGAGTTCCGCCGGATCGAAGGCGAAATTGCGCGCCTCCTTCAGGCCCAGCGGCACCGGCACCGCGCCGTTGGCGACGATCTGCGACTCGTAGATCGGGAAGCCCGGGTTGGGATAGATCACCTCGTCGCCCGCCCCGTGATCGGTGGTCGAAACGATCGCGTAGGCGATGAAGGGCTTGGCCCCGGAACCGACCACCACGTCGTCGGCCGCGACGTTGAGCCCGCGCATGCGGTTGACTTCCTTCGCAATCGCTTCGCGCAGCTCCGGGATGCCGTTCGAAGGCGTATAACCGTGGCGTCCCTCGCGGATGGCCTTGACGGCGGCGTCCTGGATATTGGCCGGCGTCGGAAAATCCGGCTGGCCGATGCAGAACGATATGACGTCGCGCCCGGCCCGTTGCAGGGCGGTGACCTCGGCCAGCACGACGAACGCGTTCTCGGTGCCCAGGGCCGATGCGCGGTTGGAAATCCTGGGGAAGTTTTCGCTTTTCATTTTTCAAGCCTCCTCGAGGACCGATTGTAACCAAGCGGTCACGGATCACCGCGCCACGACGCCCCTTCAGGCGGGCTGGGGAATGTCGAACACCTGGCGCAGGTAGGCGAGATAGCGCTGGTCGTCGCACATGTTCTTGTCCGGCGCGTCCGAGAGCTTGGCCACCGGCTGGCCATTGCAGCGGACCATCTTGATGACGATGTTGTTCGGGGCGTAGCCCAGGTCGTTGGTGAGGTTGGTGCCGATACCGAAGGCAGTGAGCGCACGGCCGCGGAAACGCTCGAACAGGCGCACTGCCAGCGGCACGTCGAGGCTGTCGGAGAAGATGAGGGTCTTGGTGCGCGGGTCGACCCGATGCTTGCGATAGTGCTCGATCAGGCGCTCGCCCCAATCGAACGGATCGCCGGAATCGTGGCGCGCGCCGTCGAAGAGCTTGCAGAAGTACATGTCGAAGTCACGCAGGAATGGGGCCAGGCCATACACGTCGGAGAGCGCGATGCCGAGGTCGCCGCGATACTCCGCCGCCCATTTCTCGAAGGCGAAGGTCTGCGAGTCGCGCAGCCGCGGGCCCAGCGCCTGGCAGGCCTGCAGGTACTCATGCGCCATGGTGCCCAGGGGCGTGAGGCCGTGGCGCATCGCCAGAAGGACGTTGGAGGTTCCGGCGAAATTGACGCCCAGCTTCTGCTTGAGCGTGGTGACGACCTCCTCATGCCAGTCGCGCGAGAAGCGCCGCCGGGTACCGTAGTCGGCAATGCGCATGTCGACGAGGTCGGGATGCCCCGCAACCAGCGCGATCTTGTGCGACAGCCGCTTGCGCCCCTCGGCCAGGTCGGGCACCGGTCGCGTATTGCGGAAGTACACCTCGTTGACGATCGCAAGCAGCGGGATCTCGAACAGGATGGTGTGCAGCCACGGCCCGGCAACGGCGATATCGATGGCGCCGTCGGCGCGCGCCTCGACCCGCACCCACTTCTGGTTCATCTGGAACAAGCCGAGAAAGTCGATGAAGTCGCTCTTCATGAAGCGCAGCGAGCGCAGGTAATCGAGTTCCGCCTCGGCGAAGCGCAGGCGGCAAAGCCCGGCGATCTCGGCGCGGATTTCATCCACGAAAGGCGCCAGCCGCACGCCCGGATTGCGGCACTTGAAGCGGTATTCCACCTGCGCGCCGGGAAACTGATGCAGCACCACCTGCATCATGGTGAACTTGTACAGGTCGGTGTCGAGCAGCGAACCGATGATCATGCCGGCAACCTCAGGCCGCCAGGCGCGGCGCGCGCACCTGGCCCGCCGCCTCGCTGATGAGTTGCGCATCGCCCTGCGCCAGCCTCAGGTTGTCCGACAGCATGCGCCGCCAGGCGCGCGCGCCGGGCAGGCCCTGATACAGGCCGAGCATGTGGCGGGTCACCGCCCGCAACGGCGTGCCCGCTGCCATCGCGGCGACGGCGTATTCGCGCATCGCCTGCACCACATCTTCCCGGGTCGGCACGGCATGGTCGTCACCAAACCAGCGCTGGTCGGCCTGCGCCAGGAACCAGGGCTCGTGATAGGCGTAGCGACCGATCATCACGCCGTCGAGACCCGCGAGCGCATCATCGACCGCCGCGGCATCGGCAATGCCGCCGTTGAGCACGATCGTGCAATCGGGGAAATCCGCCTTCAGCCGCCGGGCAAACTCGTAGCGCAGGGGCGGCACCTCGCGGTTTTCCTTCGGCGACAATCCCTTCAGCCAGGCACTGCGCGCATGCACGATGAACACCCGCGCCCCGCCCTCGGCCACCGTGCCGACGAAGTCACGCACGAAGCCATAGGTGTCGACCCGGTCGATGCCGATGCGGTGCTTGACCGTCACCGGGATCGCGACCGCATCGGCCATCGCCTTCACACAATCGCGCACCAGCAGCGGTTCGGCCATCAGGCAGGCGCCGAATGCGCCGCGTTGCACCCGCTCGGACGGGCACCCGCAGTTGAGGTTCACCTCCTCGTAACCCCAGCGCTCGGCCAGCCGCGCGCAATGCGCAAGATCGTCAGGCTCGCTGCCGCCCAGCTGCAAGGCGACGGGATGCTCTTCGGCATTGAAATCGAGGTGGCGCGGCACGTCGCCGTGGATCAGGGCCCCGGTGGTCACCATTTCGGTGTACAGGCGGGCATGGCGCGACAGCAGGCGGTGGAAGAACCGGCAATGGCGGGCGGTCCAGTCCATCATCGGGGCGATGCAAAACCGCCAGGGCGACAGGGATTTGTTCATCGGCGCTCGAGTTGAGCGAGAATTATAGGCGGCGGTCCGGCTGCAAAGCGGCGTGCGTCATACACGCCTTCACCCAGCTAGTCGATGAACCTGTCCGCGCGCATCCTGAGCGCGGGCGGCACGGTCAGCGCCAACGCGGCGGCCGTCCTGGCGTGAATCAGCAGTTCAAACTGGGTGGGCTGCTCGACCGGCAGGTCGGCCGGCTTTGTGCCACGTAACAGTTTGTCGCCAAGCACGGCCGCGCGTCGAAAAATCGCCTCGCGGTTGGCTCCATAGCCGATCAGTCCGCCCGCCTGCGCGAACTCGATGTTGCCCACACTGGGGAGCCTGTTCTGCCTTGCCAGGGAGGCGAGCGTCGACGCGTTGGCGATCAACGTTGCCTCCTCGGTGATAGCCACCCCCTGCATGCGACGCTCCACCATCTGCCCGAATGTCATCGGATAATCACTTGGCTCTGGCGCGTCGAAGACATGCAGCTGGATCGCCAATGCCGCAGCTGCGGAGGACATGGCGTCAAACATCGCCTTGCCGAAGGCCGCATTCTGCGGGTTGCTCAGCATCGCAAGACGACTCAGTCCCGGCACGGCCTCCTTCAGCAATTGGAGTCGTTTGGCCGCCATCTCCTGCGCAAGAAAGGCGATGCCGGTCACGTTGCCTTCCGGCCGCGCGAAGCTTGCCACTAGGCCCGCAGCAACCGGATCGGCCACGCTGGCCATCAAAATCGGAATCGTATTCGTCGCGGTCTTGGCCGCTCGCGTGCCGGGAATGCCATGGGTGACCAGCAGATCGATACGGCTGGCCACCAGTTCGGCAGCCAGACGCGGCAGGCGTTCGTGCTGATTGTCGGCGAAGCGCAACTCGAAAACCAGGTCACGGCCCTCGGTCCAGCCCAGTTCACGCAGGGCACCCCGGAATGCGTCCCACTGGCTGGCCCACCCGGCCGACGTGGTGGAGCCAAGAATGCCGACCCGCACGACGCGATTCCGCACCATCTGGGCACCAGCGCCACTGGCCACCGCCGGAAGCAGTAACGCAAGGCACTGGATCAGGCAACGTCGCTTCACGGATATGAAATTCGACCGCATGCAGGAAAGTATGCCATGGCTTAGGCACACAAAATCATCAGCGTTTTGGGACCAATGGCATTTGCAAACGCATGCCCGTCAATCTGAAAGAAACGTGGCCCGGGTGGGCATACCGTCCAACCCGCGCAAGACCTGACAACCAGTCAAGCCCATCCTCCCTGCCACACAAAGCCGCCACCGTCAAAGGGATTTGTTCATTGGCGCTCCAGTTGAGCAAGAATTACAGGCATCCACACAACCTCAAATTCCCGTGCGCCACACCTTCGCTCTGTTCGCCCTGCTGTTTTCAATATCGGCCCCGGTGCACGCCGACGCGGTAGCCGATGCATTGCGCGCCGGCGGCGTCGCCATCCTCATCCGCCATGCCACCGCACCCGGCACGTTCGATCCGGAAGGGTTCCGGATTGGCGACTGCGCCACCCAGCGCAACCTCTCCGCCGAAGGGCGGGAGGAGGCGCGCAGGATAGGCGCAAACTTCAGATCGCTGGGGCTGGTGTCCGGCGAAGTGCTGACCAGCCAATGGTGTCGCTGCCGCGACACCGCGCAGCTCGCCTTCGGCGGCGCGCGCGACTGGGCGGCGCTCAATTCCTTCATCGGGGCGCGCGAAAAGGAAGCGGCCCAGGTGGCCGAGGTCATGGCGCGCATTGCGCAAATCCGGCCCGGCGACAATCCATTGGTGCTGGTCACCCACCAGGTGATGGTGACCGCGATCACCGGCATCTATCCGCAATCCGGTGAAGCGGTGGTCGTGGCGCCCGCGCGCAAGGACGGCAGGGATACAGTCACCGTGATCGGCCGGGTCGCCGCCCCGGCGGCGCGCTAGGCCATGTTCCGCGTCGGCATCGACCTGGGCGGCACCAAGATTGAAGGCGTGGCGCTCGACGCGGAAGGCCGCGAATACGGACGCCGGCGCATTCCCACCGAGGCCGAAGGCGGATGCGACCACATCGTAAGCCGGGTGGCCGGGCTGTATGCCGGGCTGGTCTACGCCATCGACGACGCGCCGCATTCGCTGGGCGTGGGCACACCGGGCGCGCTGTCGGCGCGCACCGGGCTGCTCAAGAATTCCAACACCGTGTGCCTGAACGGCCGGCCGCTGCCGGCCATGCTGGAGGCGGCGCTGCACCACCCTGTGCGATTGGAGAACGACGCCAACTGCTTTGCGCTGGCCGAGGCCTTGATGGGCGCCGGGCGCGGGCACGACTGCGTCTTCGGCGTGATCATGGGCACCGGCTGCGGCGGCGGCATCGTGATCGGCGGGCAGGTGCGCCGCGGCCCGCAGTCGATTGCCGGCGAGTGGGGGCACATGGTGATCGATCCGGCCGGTCCGCCTTGCTATTGCGGCGCGCGGGGATGCGTGGAGACCTTCATTTCCGGCGGCGGCTTCGAGAAGCGCTTCGCGGCGCGCACCGGCCGGCGCCTGAGCGTCGCGGAGATCATGGCCGGCGCCGCCGGCGATGCCGACTGCGCGTCCGCGGCGGATGACTTCTACGCGCGCTTCGGGCAGGCGGTGGCGAACCTGCTGGCGGTGCTCGATCCCGACATCGTGGTGCTTGGCGGCGGACTGTCGAACCTCGAGGGGCTGTATTCGCGCGGCATCGAGGCGGTGCGCCGGCGCGTCTTCAGCGACGAGTTGACCACCCCGATCGTGCGCAACCTGCTGGGCGATTCGGCCGGCGTGGTCGGCGCCGCGCTGGCCGGCGCCGGTGCCACACCCGGAGTTCAGGCGGCCAGGTAGCCGCCGTCGACCGGCAGGATCGCGCCGGTGATGAAGGCCGCCGCCGGGGAGCACAGGAACAGCACCGGCCCGGCCATGTCGGCGGGGTCGGCCCAGCGCTTCATCGGCGTGCGGTCGAGGACGGCCCGATTGGCTTCGGGGTTTTCGCGCAGGGGCTTGGTCAGGGCGGTTGCGACCCAGCCAGGGGCGATGGCGTTGACGCGGATTCCCTCCTCGGCGTAGGCGATCGCCAGCGACTTGGTCAACTGCATCACCGCACCCTTGCTGGCGCTGTACGCAGGCGTGACGGACGCGCCGGAGAAACTGCGCATCGAAGCGGTATTGACGATGGCGCCCTTCGTCCGCGCCAGCAGCGGTCTGGCCAGCGCGCACAGGCGCTGCGTCCCGTTGAGATTGACGTCGATGACCTGGGCGAAGACCTCCGGATCGTGCTCGGCGTTGGCGCGGCGGATCATGCCGGCGCAGTTGACCAGCACATCGAGGCTCTCGAAGCCCGCCATCAGGCGCTTGCAGGCAGCGAGGTCGGCGACATCGAGCGCGAGCGCCGCAAGCCCCGCCGCGCGCGCCTCCCCGAGTTCGCCCTCGGTCAGCCCGGTGACCGTCACCTGCCCGCCGGCGTCCCGGAACGCGCGCGCGATCGCCAGGCCGATGCCGCTGCTGCCGCCGGAGACCAGCACGGTCTTGCCGGAAAACACTTGTTCGAACATGGAAACTTTCTTTCTTGTTTGTGGTGAAACATGGCGCAGTCGGAGGTAAAGTTTAAGGCATTGGACGGATTCATCCCGCCGCATGCGAATCGCGGCCGGACCAACGCCCTGGTTTCCTCGCAACCGATCCAGCCCATCCAAGCCACCCGACCCACTCAACCCGATTCGCCCGCCCCGGAGCCCCTCATGCGACTTTCAGCCGTTTCGACCGCCCTCCTCGCCCTCACGCTTGCCGCCCTCCCCGCGCTTGGCCAGGCGGCCGGCACCGACGAGCCCAAGCCGGCGCCCAAGCCAGCCCCGAAACCCGAACCCAAGCCCGATTCGAAGGACGCGCCCAAGGCAGCAGCGGTGCCGGACGCCGACTACATCGCCGGCAAGAACGCGGTCGATGCGCGCGACTGGAAACGCGCTATCGAACTCCTTTCACGTGCGGCGGCGCGCGATGCCGACAACGCCAACATCCACAACTATCTGGGCTTCGCGAACCGCAACGACGGCAACTGGGAGACCGCGATGAAACACTATCGCATCGCCTTGGCGCTCAACCCGGACCATCGCGGGGCCACCGAGTACATGGGGCATGCCTACCTGCTGCGCGGCAACCTGCCGCTCGCCCAGGCCCAACTGGGCCGGCTGGAGCGCATCTGCGGGCGCGGTTGCGAGGAGTACGCCTCCCTGTCCAGGGCAATCGAGGATTTCCGGCGCAATCCCCGCTAGCCGCCTAGGTCGCGGGCATCCGGCAGGCGGGGGCCGGCCCCTCAAATCCGCCTGTCGCATGGAATAAATGCGCCCGGCCGTCCGTTAGTATCCACATGGACAATCATGAGCCGAGAGGCGCCAAGCCTGGGTGCAGGCGAGGCGATACATGGAGCTGCGTCTGGCGCGCCGCCAGGGAGTGACAGGATTTACACGGACGATTCCGCAGCGCTGGTCGCGCTGATACCTCGCCTGCGTCGATACGCGCGCGCCCTTACCGGCGATCGTCCGCGCGCTGACGACCTGGTTCAGGACACGCTCGAGCGCGCCATCGCGAAATGGTCGCTCTGGCGGCCCGGAACCGACCTGCGGGCCTGGCTTTTCACCATCATGCACAACGTGTTCGTCAATCAGGCGCGCCGCTCCGCGCGGGATGCGGTGCCTACCGACCCGCAGGTCCTGGCCGAACTCGACCTGACCGACGCGGCGGCGGCCGATTCGCTGGTGCAGCTCAACGGTATCGAGCGGGCGCTGGCGCGCCTGCCGGAAGAACAACGCGAAGTCCTGTTGCTGGTGTCGCTGGAAGGCTTGTCGTATGACGAAGTCGCGCACACCCTGGGCGTGCCCGCCGGTACCGTGATGTCCCGTCTCTCGCGCGGCCGCGCGCGCATGGCGGCGCTGCTTGAAGGCGAAGAATCGCATGATGCAGGCAGGCGACTGAAGGTGATCAAATGACTTTCACCGAAACCGACATTCATCGCCTGATCGACGGCGAACTCACGCCGGAAGATGCGGCGCAAGTCTCCGCCTGGGTAGAAGCCGACGCGACTCGCAGGGCGCAGGCGGACGCGTATCGCCTGCAGGCCGCGTTGCTGCATGTCCGGTTCGATGCCCTGCTGAACGAACCCGTGCCGCCGCGCCTGCTCGCCGCCGCGCAGGTCAGGCCTGCCGCCAATGACTGGCGTTTCATGCGGGTGGCCGGGCAGGCGCTGTTCGCCCTGGTGTGCATGGGCATCGGCTGGGCAGGTCATCTCTGGCTGGGCGGCAGTGCAACGCCCGGCACCAGCATCAACGCCGGGCTGCCGCAGCGTGCCGCTGTTGCGCATGCCGTCTACGCGCCCGAGGTGCGTCATCCGGTGGAAGTCGGGGCGGACCAGGAAGCCCATCTGGTGCAATGGCTGTCCAAACGCCTGTCCGTGCCGGTGCGCGCGCCGGGGCTTGCGCGCCACGGCTTTCGCCTGGTGGGTGGGCGCCTGCTGCCCGGCGACGACCGCCCGGTGGCGCAGTTCATGTACCAAAACGACGCAGGCAAGCGCCTTACCCTGTACGTGCTGAGCATGCCGCGAGTGCATACCGCGGCGGCCCGCCAGGCGACCGAATCGGCGTTCCGTTTCGAGCGGGTCGGTACGGTCAACGTGTTCCACTGGACCGACGACACGCGTGGCTACGCCCTGTCCGGAGAACTATCTCGGGAGGAACTCCTGCCGATCGCGCGCACCGTCTACGACGATCTGGAAGCCAAGGAGAGCAAGGGCGGCTGATCGCCCCGCGCCTCGCCCTCCAGCGCATGCGTCTGCGAACACGGCCGCCAGAGCGCGCAATCGCATCACGCGCCGTCGGCGCAATATCGTTTTGCCGCGTCCGGGCTTCAAGCCGGGACACTGGCCGGCGAAGCGCCGCTGCGGCGAAGCGTCCCTGGCCGTGCCTGTGCCGAACCGGCTCAGAGCGGGCCGCGCCAGGGCGCTACCGGACCTTCAGCGACCGCGCCTTCTGCCGGGAGGCGCCATCCCTGCTCCTGACGGGGGCCACGGCGCCGCCGTTCAAGGCAGCACTACGCCAAACACCCGCTCCGCCTGTTCGCGCGTGTAGTAGCCGCGCATGATGTCGCGTTCGATCTGCGCCACCGGGCGCTGGGTTGGCGTGCCATAACCACCGCCGCCCGGCGTCGACACTTCGATCACGTCGCCCACGCCCAGCGCGATGCCCTGGTCTTTCGACAGATGCGGCGGCACATAGGGCTGGCCGTCGCGCAGGATGCGCACGCGATTCACGCCGCCGTCTTTGCCGCCGATGGCGCCTTGCGGGCCGGTGCGACCGTGGTCCATCACCATCGAGGCGACGGCCTCGCCGCGACGGATGCGGATCTTGTAGTTGACGCCGAAGCCGCCGCGATGCTCGCCTGCGCCGCCCGACCCTTCGTTGAGCGAGAACTCCTCGAACAGGATGGGGTAGCGCTGCTCCATGATCTCCACCGGCGTGGTCTTGGAGATGCCGATGGTCGAGCAGCCGTTGGAGATGCCGTCGCCGTGCGGGTTGCCGCCGTAGCCGCCACCGGAGATTACGTACATCACGTAGGACTGGCCGGTCTTGGGGTCGGTGCCGCCCACGCCCAGGTTGCCGCTGGTGCCGGCGGGCGCGGCGAACAGCTGTTCCGGGATGGCCCGGGATAGGGCCGCGAACACCGCTTCGGCGATGCGCTGGCTCACCTCGGCGGCGCAACCGGACACCGGGCGCGGGTACTTGGCGTAAAGGAAGGTATCGTGCGGCTCGACGATCTCGAGCGGCGCGAAGGTGCCGGCGTTGATCGGCACTTCCGGGAACACGTGCTTGACGGCCAGATAGATGGATGACTTGGTGGTGGCGATCACGCTGTTCATCGGGCCGCGGCAGGGCGGCGAGGAACCGCTCATGTCGAAACGCAGCGCGGCGTCCTCCAGGCCGCCTGACTTGGTGATCTTCATGCGGATCACCAGCGGTTCATTGACGACGCCGTCGGAATCGACGAAGGCCTGGCCTTCATAGCTGCCGTCGGGAATGGCGGCGATCTTGGCGCGCATTTGCGCAGCGGCGCGGCGTTTCAGTTCGGCAATGCCATTGTCGACCGTGTCGGCGCCGTAGCGGTCCAACAGGGCCGCGAGGCGCTTTTCGCCATTGGCAAGGGCCGCCGCCTGCGCCTTGATGTCACCGATGCGCTGGTCGGCCACGCGGATGTTCGAGAGGATGATCGACATGATCTCGTCGTCGAGCATGCCCTTCTTGTAGAGCTTCACCGGCGGCAGGCGCAGGCCCTCCTGCTCGACTTCCGTCGCATTGGCGGAAAACCCACCCGGCACCATGCCGCCGGTGTCCGGCCAGTGGCCCGTGTTGGCCAGCCAGCACCACAGCCTGCCCTTGTAGAAGAACGGTTTGACGAACTTCACGTCCATCAGGTGAGTGCCACCCAGGTAGGGGTCATTGACGATGAACACGTCGCCGTCGTCAAGCGCGATGCCGCGCGCCTTGATGCGCTCGATCACCGCCTGCACCGAAAACTGCATGGTGCCCACGAACACCGGCAGCCCCATTTCGCCCTGGGCGATGAGTTCGCCATTGTCGCGATGGTAGATGCCATCCGACCGGTCGAGCGCCTCGGAGATCACCGGCGAGAACGCGGCGCGCACGAAAGCCAGGTCCATCTCGTTGCACACCTGGTTCAGGCCGCTCTGAAGAACGGCAAGCGTGACGGGGTCAAGTGCCATGGCGTGCTCAGTCGTAGGCGAGGTAGGTCCGCACCAGGCGCGGGACGTCTCCCTGCAGTTCGCGGATGCGTTTGGTCCAGGGGGTGGAGACGGCCGCCTGCCAGTCCGGGTGGGAGCGCACCTCCGGCCCGGCCAGGTCGTACAGCGCCACATAGCGCGGCTTGCCGGCCGGGTCGAAAAAGCGCCGCGCGCGCAGCACCCCGGGCACCTTGCTGATGAGCGGCACATGCTCCTCGTCGTACCAGCGGTTGAATTCTTCCTCGTGCTCGGCCGGGATGTCGCCTAGCGAGATGAACAGCGCACGGGCGGCGTCGTGCGAGGGTTCCGGCATGCTGTCGTGGGCACGTCCGGTCTCGCGCGGGGCCCAGCGCCGGAACACCACCGCGCTGCCCAGGCAGCGCTTGCTCCAGGGCGTGAAGTTGTCGCCCACATGCGCCATGTACTCCGGCGTGGTGAGCGCCTCGGGGGATTCGAGTTCATAAGTGGCCAGGTACTTGCCGTCGCCGGGTTTGCCATCGGCATAGGTCCAGCGCCGCGAGGAGATGAATCCGGTAATGCTGTTGCGCTCCGGAATGTGCTCGGTGTCGTACCAGGCGTTGAATTCTTCCTCCATCCCGGGCGGAGGTTCGGTCATGGTGAGCAGCAGGCCGCGCATGGGTTCTAGACTTTCAGGATGAGGTTGCCGACGGCGTCCAGTGTGACGGACGCGCCGGGTTCGACCACGGTGGTGCAGTCGAGTTGTTCGACGATCGCCGGGCCGCTGAATTGTGCGCCCTCGGGCAGAAGTTCGCGTCGGTAGATCGGCGTATCCACCCAGCCGCCGGCAAACCAGACCGCGCGCCGGGCGCTTTCGGCTTCCTTGAGGGTGGCCTTGGGCGTCGCCGCGGCGATCGCCTTGAGCGACACCGGCCTGCGCCGCCCGATCACCGCGGTGTGCAGGTTCACCAGCACCGGGCGGATTTCCTTCAACTCCACGCCGAAGCGCTGCCAGTAGGCGGCCTCGAACAGGGCGCGCAATTGCGCCGGCGAGATCGCCGGATCGGGAACCGCCACCGAGAGGATGTGGCTCTGCCCCTGGAACTGCATGTCGGCGCTGTGCACGGCCTCGATGCGCTCGACTTCCACCCGCTCGCGCGCAATCGTCGCCCGGCCGGCCTCGACCTGCGCGGCGAACACCTGGGCCATCGCGCCCTCCTCGAGCGCGCCGAGCGGCCGGTTGATGGTGCGCACATAGTCGTGCCGAACATCGGCCACCGTGCATCCCAGCGCGTTGGTGAGACCCGGCCGCGCGGGAATGAGCACCTTCGGGATCGCCAGTTCGCGCGCCAGCGCGCATGCGTGCAAAGGCCCGGCGCCGCCGAAGGCGAACAGGGCGAAATCGCGCGGATCGTGGCCGCGGGCCAAGGACACCATGCGGATCGCGCCGGCCATCTTGTCGTTGGCAATGGTCAGGATGGCGGCGGCGGCGGCATCGGCATCGAGCCCGAGCGGGCGGCCAACGTGCTCGACCACGAGCTCACGCACCCGCTCGATCGAGACTGGATGGGCCACCGACAGAAGCTTGCCCGGGTTCAGGCGGCCGAGCACCAGGTTGGCGTCGGTGATGGTGGGACGCAGTCCGCCGCGGGCGTAGCAGATCGGGCCGGGCGTGGCGCCGGCGCTCTCCGGGCCCACATGCAGCATGCCGGAAGCGTCCACATAGGCAAGCGAGCCGCCGCCGGCGCCGATGGTGTGCACGTCCACCATGGGCACATGGATGGGCATGGCGTATTCGAGTTCGAGTTCGCTGGAGACCGAGGGCAGGCCGCCCTGGATCAGCGCCACATCGGTCGAGGTGCCGCCCATGTCGTAGGTGATGAGATTGGGCTCGCCGGATTGCACGCCGGTGTAAGCCGCGGCGATCACCCCCGAGGCCGGGCCGGACATCACGGTATTGACCGCATGCTCGGCCACGATGGCGGAGGCCACTGTGCCGCCATTGCCCTGCATGACCAGCAGCTCCTTGGCGAAGCCGCGCCCCTTCAACTCCGTAACCAGGCGGTCGATGTAGCGCGCGAGCACCGGCTGCACGGCGGCATTCACCGCGGCGGTGACACCGCGCTCGTATTCGCGGTATTCCGACACCACCGTGTGGCCGGCGGTGACGAAATCGTTGGGCCATAGCTCGCGCACGATCTGCGTCGCCCGCGTCTCGTGGGCCGGATTGATGTAGCTGTGCAGGAAATGGATCACCACCGCCTCGCAGCCGGCGGCCACCAGGGCGCGCGCCGCGGCGGCCACGCCGGCTTCGTCCAGCGGGGTCAGCACGGCGCCTTCGGCGTCCATGCGCTCGGCCACCTCCATGCGCAGTTCGCGCGGGATCAGCGGCACGAACGTGCCTGTGAGCCCGTACGCCGACGGCCGGGTGCGCCGCCCGAGTTCGAGCACGTCGCGGAACCCGCGCGTGGTGATCAGGCCCACCTTCGCGATCTTGCGCTCCAGCATCGCGTTGGTGGTGGTGGTGGTGCCGTGGATGATGGCGGCCAGCCCGGCCGGGTCCGCGCCGGCGGATTCGACCGCCGCCAGCACGCCGAAAGCCTGGTTCTCCACCGTGGTGGGCACCTTGGCCAGCCGGACTTCGCCGCTGACGTCGTCGACCAGAATCAGGTCGGTAAAGGTGCCGCCGACGTCAATGCCTGCAAGTTTGCTCATTCGCCGCCCTTCAAAGCTCGCGTATCAAGGGCCGGAACATCGTCTCCAGTTCGGCAAGCTGAAATTTTCCGCTTTCGAAAAGCCCAATCATCCTTCGATATATCTTCATCGCATCACCATCGATGATCCAACCATTGATGCGCAGAAACGCGTACATCGCCGCGAATGCGATCCGCTTGTTGCCGTCGATGAACGGATGACTGATCGCGAGGCTCTCCAGCAGCGCGCACGCCTCCCAGACAATGTCATCGTAGTAGCCGCTCCGCGGACGGAAAAGCGCGGATTCAAGCGCACCCATATCACGAACGCCATGCGCGCCGCCATGACGCGCGACCAAGCGTCCATGAAGATCCAGGGCATCCGCTATCGTCAGATAGTCCCGTTCAGCCATCAGGGGGATTTACTTGGCCAGCTCGGCGTACAGCTTGTCGAATTTCACGAGGCTTTCTTCATAAGCCGCGATCACATGCTTGCGTGCCCGCCCGCTTTGCTTGCGTTCCAGATAGTCGCGCATGGCTTCGTCCAGCAATGCCTGAAATTGCCGGCCTTCCTTGCGCGCCAGTTCCTTGAAGCCCTCCAGGACTTTTGGATCGGCCTGAGAAGCGAATTTCACTTTGGCAAGGTCATTGGCACCCAAGATTACCTCCAAATCGACCACAACAAGAAACAACTTGATGAATCAAGATGATACATCATCAAGTCGCCCCCTTCGGCAGATCCTGGCGAAGCGACGTCCAGGAAACCGGTTTGCGATTCGCAGATTCTCATGCATCCGCGCTGGTTAAAAGAACTTTTGCCTTATGCAAAGCGTAAGCAGCCCCTATACACGTCCCGACGACGGCTTGGACACGACTCAGTTCTTCTCGATCCCGACTTCCTGCGCCGTCCTGCGCCAGGCGTCCAGCTGATCCTTGAGGATGACGCCCATTTCCTCCGGCGTGGAGCTTTGCAGTTGAAAAGCGATGCGATCGAGCGCTTCGCGGACGTCTGCACGCGCGCCCACCACCTTCATGGCAGCGGCCACCCGCTCGATTACCTCCGGCGGCAATTTCGCCGGGCCGAACAGGCCGGCCCAGGGGCTGATGGTGAGCTTGCCCAGGCCTGCTTCGGCTCCGGTCGGGGCCTCCGGCGCCAACGGGCTGCGGGTTGGCAGCAAGGTGGCCAGCACGCGCAGCCTGCCCTCCTTGACCTGCGGCATGGCGCTGCCGGGCGTGCCGATCATCACTTGCACCCGCCCGGCGATGAGGTCGGCTGTCGCCGCCGCATCGCCCTTGTAGGGAATGTGCGCCATGTTGAGCTTTTCGATCGACGCCAGCTGCGCGGTGAAGAGGATGCTGGTGCCGTTGCCGGTGCCGTAATTGACCTTGCCGGGATTGGCGCGCACATAGGCGAGGAACTCGGCAACGTTCTTTGCCGGCAGGCTTTCGTGGACAAACACGAAGAAGCCGAACTTGCCAACCAGCGAGATCGGCGTGAACGCCGTGAGCGGGTCATAGGGCGGCTGCTTGCGCATGACCGGCGCGGCGTTGAGGCCGGTTGTCGTCGCCAACAGCAAAGTGTACCCATCCGGAGGCGAGGTCTTGACGACGTCACCGGCAATCGCGCCATCGGCACCGCCCCGGTTGTCGATGATCAGGGTCTGGCCCAACGCCTGGGAGAGCGCCTGCGTTACGGTGCGGGCAGCCAGATCGGCAGCCCCGCCGGCGGGAAAAGGCACAACAAGCCGGATCGGCCGGTTTGGATAGGGTTGCGCATCCGCGCCACGCGTCGCTGCGAAAAATACAAGAACCACCAACAGCCAGTGCAGTCTTTTCATTTCTCGTCTCCCGTTTGTATTCCGGCCGGCACTTCAACAGGCAATACTAGGAGAATAGCCCGCTTACGCCGGCCCCGCCCTTTGCAGCGCCTTGACTTCCTCCCGGGCGCGCCGGATTAAGCACGCGCGTTCGGCGTTCTGCTCGAACAGGTTGCACTTGTGCCCAGGGGCGCAGCCCGGAAGGTTGGCCATTTCGGCGGTGATGTACTCAGCCGGCTGCCGGGGGTCTGCGCATGATGGCGCGCCATCTGCCGGTAGCAACCCGCGGTCCGTCGATGTTTCCTTGTTGAAAGACCGACGGCCGAAGCCGTGACCTAGACCGCCAGATACTGCGCCTGCACTTCCGCGTTGGCGCGCAGTTGCTCCATGGTGCCGGAAAAGCGGATCGCGCCTTTTTCGATGATGTAGGCCCGGTCCGCGACATCCATCGCGAAATGCAGGTTCTGCTCCGACAGCAGGATCGCCACGCCGGCCTTCTTGAGCCCGCGGATCGCCTCGGCCATCTGGTCGACGATCACCGGCGCCACGCCTTCGGAGGGTTCATCGAGCAGCACGCACAGCGGGTTGCCCATGAGGGTGCGAGCGATGGTGAGCATCTGCTGCTCGCCGCCCGACATGCGGCCGCCGGGGCGCTGCGGCATCTCGCGCAGGTTGGGAAAAAGCTCGCCTATCCTGGTGAAATCCCAGGTCGGCGCGCCCGCGCGCGGCGCCTGCCGCCCGACCTCCAGGTTCTCCAGCACCGTGAGATCGGTGAAGATGCGGCGCTCCTCGGGCACATAGCCCAGCCCCATCCGGGCGATGCGAAACGGCGCGAGCTTCTCGATGCGCTGGCCCTGGAATTCGATGGTGCCGGCCTTCGGTCGCACCAAACCGATGATGGACTTGAGCGTGGTGCTCTTGCCCGCGCCGTTGCGCCCGAGCAGCACCACCACCTCGCCGGCGTTGACCTCGATGGAGACGTCGGAGAGGATGTGCGCCTGCCCGTAGTAGCTGTGGATGCCGGAAACCTTCAACATCAGTGCCGGCTCCCCAGGTAAATGCGCTGCACTTCCTCGTTGGCCCGCACGGCCTGCGGCTCGCCTTCGGCGATGAGTTGCCCGCGGTTGAGTACGATGATGCGCGAGGCATGCGCGAAAACCACGTCCATGTCGTGCTCGGTGAAGAGCACGCCGATGTTGTCGGTTTTGACGATCTCGGCGGCCAGCGCCATCAGCGCGACGCGCTCCTTGGGCGCCATGCCGGCGGTGGGTTCATCCATCAGGAGCAGGCGCGGCTTGTTCGCCAGCGCCACGGCGAGTTCGAGGCGCTTCAGGTCACCATAAGCGAGCACCGAGCAGGGACGATCGGCCTGCGCTTTCATGCCTACCCGGTCGAGGAGTTCGTCCGCATCGGCGACGTACTGGTCACGTGCGCGGCGCCACAGGTTGGTGAAGCCGCCGCGATGCGACAGGAGTGCGACCTGCACGTTCTCGCGCACGGTCATGGAACTGAAGGTCGCGGTGATCTGGAAGGTGCGCCCCACGCCCAGGCGCCACACCTGGCGCGGCTTCAGGCCGACGACCTGCCGGCCCTGGAACTCGATGCTGCCCGCGTCCGGCGCCAGCTGGCCGTTGAGCATGTTGAAGCAAGTGGATTTCCCCGCGCCGTTGGGACCGATCAAGGCGAGCAACTCGCCCGACCCCACCTCGAAACTGACATCGCCCACCGCGCGCACGCCGCCGAACGACTTGGTCAGGCCGGACACCTTGAGGAGGCTCATTGGGCCTCCTTGACGAACATGCGCTTGATCGACCCGGCCACGCCCTGCGGGAACGCCAGCACAAGCACCAGAATGGTCAGTCCGAGGGCCGCG
>CANGUJ010000026.1 GCA_947456845.1 Burkholderiales bacterium
CCGGGCGGCGCGGCCGCGCTGGCCCGTGCCAGCGATCGTCTGGTGGAACAACTGCTCGACTGGGCCGGCGGCCACTGATGTCGCGCGCGCGGGGTTCGCCGCTGGCGCGCGGGCTCTGCGCTGTCTATACGCTGCTCATCGTCTACGCGACGCTGCATCCGTTCACCGGCTGGCGCGACCGCGGGCTCTCGCCGTTCGCATGGCTGGACGCCTGGCCGCGCCTGGTGCTGCCCTTCGACCTCGGCCTCAACATCGCCGCCTACCTGCCGCTCGGCGCCTTCATCGTCTGGGCGGCCTGGCCGCGCATGATGCTGGGCGTGGCCGTGCTGATCGCCCCCATCGGCGGGGCGGCGCTGTCGGCGGCGCTCGAGTCGCTGCAGACCTACCTGCCCAGCCGCATCCCCTCGCTGGCGGATTTCGCCACCAACGTGGTCGGTGCGGCCTTGGGTGCGCTGCTGGCCGCGGTGGTGGTGCTGGCCTTCGGGCGCGGTTTCGCGGCGCGCGCTTACCGCAACTGGTTTGCCGACACGCCCGACCAGGCGCGCGCCCTGATCCTGGCCGGCCTGTGGCTGTTCGCGGTGCTGTTCCCCGAGAGCATCCTGTTCGGCCACGGCAGCCTGTTTGCCTGGGTGGGGCCGGTGACCGGCTACCCGTTCACGCCGGCGGAGTTCAGCCGCGTCGAATCGGCGGTCACCGCCGCGAGCCTGTTCGCCGCCGGTTCGATGGCCCTGCGTTCGCTCGATGCGGCCGCGCCGCGCCTCTTCCTCGCCCTGGGCTTCGTGGCCATGGCCTGTGCGCTGCGGACGCTGTCCCAGGCCATCCTGTTCCCGCCGGACCATCTCTGGGCCTGGCTCACGCCGGGCGCGCAGCGCGGCCTCGCGGTCGGCACGGTCCTGCTCTTGGCGACCGTCGCGCTGCCCCGTCCGATGCGCCTGGTGCTCATCGCCATTGCCGTGACCTTCGCCACCGTCACGGTCAACTTCGCACCGCCCAATCCGTACTACCTGGCGAAGGTGCAGGAGTTCAATCCCGGACGCTTTCTCAATTTCAACGGCCTGACCCAGCTCGTCTCGGCCGCCTGGCCGTTCCTGGTGGCGCTCTACCTGCCCTTCGCCCTGGCCAACGATACGCGCGCGCCATAGACGGCCGCAAGCGCGCGCTTGCAGGCGCCGGCCCGCGGCCGGGAACGGGCCCGGCGTGTCCCGGCGGCGCTATACTGCGCGCCTCTTCCGCCATGGCGACGACGGTCATGTCCTTCTACAAGCACCATGTGTTCTTCTGCACCAACCAGCGCGAACCCGACGCTGGCGGCAATACCCGTCCCTGCTGCGGCGGCCGCGGCGCGGGCGCGCTGCGCGACTACGCCAAGAAGAAGGTCAAGGGCATGGGGCTCGCCGGGGCCGGACAGGTGCGCATCAACAACGCCGGCTGCCTGGACCGCTGCGAAGAGGGCCCCTGCGTGGTGGTCTATCCGGAAGGTGTCTGGTACACCTATGTGGATGAGCACGACATCGACGAAATCGTCGAGTCCCACTTGAAGAACGGCCGGCCGGTCGAGCGCCTCAAGATCTGAAACGCGCCACGCCGCGCGCCCCATGGCCGCCTCCGAACGCATCCTGATCCCCGGTCCGGCGGGGTCGATCGAGACCGTGATCGACACGCCCGACCAGGTGCCGGCGGGCATCGCCCTGGTGGCGCATCCGAACCCGCTGTACGGCGGCACCCTCGACAACAAGGTGGTGCAGATCCTCGCCAAGACCATGGTCGAGCTGGGCTATGTGGCGGTGCGTCCGAACTTTCGCGGCGTCGGGCAAAGCGAAGGCGTGCATGACGCGGGCAACGGCGAGACCGACGACATGGTCGCGGTGGTGCATGCGGTCAGGGCACGCCATGCGCTCGCCGAGGCGCCGCTGGTGCTGGCGGGGTTTTCCTTCGGTTCGCTGGTGGTCTCGCGCGTGGCGATGCGGCTCGCGGCGCAGCGCATGGTCTTCGTCGGCACCGCGGTCACGCGCGGCCGCGTCGAGCCGGTGCCCGAAGACGCCATCGTCATCCACGGCGAAAAGGACGATGTGGTGCCGCTCGAACTGGTGTTGCGCTGGGCCGAGCCGCTGGGAGTGCCGGTGGTGGTGATCCCAGGCGCCGACCATTTTTTCCATCGTCGACTGCACATCATCCGCAACATCATCCGGCGCGGCTGGTAGCGGCCCGGGCCCGCCGGTCGCGCAAGGCGGCCTGGATGTGGATCCGGAAGCCCTCTGCTATAATGTAAGGCTTGATTTTTAAAGCCTTTTTCGTGGTTTTCACCTATTTTTCGCGCTTCCTGGGCGGGCTCCTGCTGGCCGCGACAGCCGGCCTCGCCCTGGCCCAGAACCCGCCCGCGCCAGTTCTCAATGCCCGGGCGTGGTTCCTTCTGGACATGAGTTCCGGCCAGGTGCTGGCCAGCCAGGCGGGCGCCGAGCGCGTCGAGCCCGCGTCGCTCACCAAGCTGATGACGGCCTACCTCACGTTTTCGGCGCTGAAGGCCAAGACCATCACGCCCGAGCAGGTCGTGCCGGTCTCGGAGCGGGCCTGGAAGGCGATCGGCTCGCGCATGTTCATCGAGCCGAAGAAGCCGGTGACCGTGGCCGAACTCATTCGCGGCATGATCGTGCAGTCCGGCAACGACGCCTGCATCGCATTGGCCGAACTGCTCTCCGGTTCGGAAGAGGCGTTCGCCGCGGCGATGACCCGCGAGGCGACCCGCCTTGGCATGAAGAACACCAGCTTCCGCAACGCCACCGGCCTGCCCGACCCGCAGCACTACACCACCGCCCAGGACCTGGCCGTGCTGGCCGCGGCCATCATCCGCGACTTTCCCGAGTTCTATGCGCTTTATTCCGTCAAGGAATACAGCTACAACAACATCACCCAGGCCAACCGCAACCGCCTTTTGTGGATGGACCCGAACGTCGACGGCATGAAGACCGGCTTCACCGAAGCCGCCGGATACTGCCTCATCGCCTCGGCCAGGCGCGGCCCGCGGCGCCTGCTCTCGGTGGTGCTGGGCGCGCAAAGCGAGACGGCCCGCGCGACCGAATCGCAAAAGCTGCTCAACTACGGCTTCCTCAACTTCGATGCCGTGAGGCTGTACGAAAAAGGCCAGGGCGTGGCCACGCTGGAGGTGTGGAAAGGGAGCGTGCGCGAACTCAAGGCGGGTTTCGACCGCGACGTGTTCGTCTCCGTGCCGCGCGGCCAGGGGGAGCGCGTCAAGGCCACGCTGACATCGCAGAAACCGCTGGTCGCGCCGATCGCGCAGAACCAGAAGGTGGGGAGCATGCAGGTCAGCGTCGACGGCCGCGAGATCGCGACGTTGCCGGTGCTCTCGCTCGAGGGTATCGGTACCGCCGGCGTGTTCGGCCGCGCGATGGACACCGTACGCCTGTGGTTCGCGAAAAACTGACGAAAGGCTTGACCAGCATGATCTATCTGAACGGCCAATGGATGCCGATCGAGGAAGCGAAGGTTCCGGTGCTCGACCGCGGCTTCATCTTCGGCGACGGCGTCTACGAAGTGATCCCGGTCTACCGGCGCAAGCCGTTCCGCGCCGAGGGGCACATGCAGCGCCTGGCCAGAAGCCTGGCGGCGGTGGAAATTCCCAACCCCCACCCCGAGGCGCGTTGGCTGGAATTGCTCGCCGAGATCGTCGCCCGCCAGCCCTTCGCGGACCAGGCGGTGTACTTCCAGGTCACGCGCGGGGTGGCCAGGCGCGACCATGCCTTCCCGAAGGAATCGACGCCGACCGTGTTCATGATGTCCAACCCGCTCGTCACTCCCTCCGACCAGGCCTACGCGCGGGGGGTGGCGTGCGTGACGGCCACCGACAACCGCTGGCTGCGCTGCGACATCAAGTCGACCTCGCTCCTGGGCAACGTGCTCATGCGCCAGTACGCTGCCGACCGCGACGCCATCGAGACCATCATGTTCCGCGACGGCCTGCTCACCGAAGCTTCCGCGTCGAATGTGCTCATCGTCAAGGGCGGCGTCATCGCCTCTCCGCAGAAGGACAACCTGATCCTCCCGGGCATCACCCTGGATGCGACCATCGACCTGGCGCGCGAATCCGGCCTGCCGCTGGAAATGCGCCCGGTCACCGAAGCCGAGGTGCGCGACGCCGACGAGATATGGCTGTCCTCGTCGACCAAGGAAGTGCTGCCGGTCACCCAGCTCGACGGCAAGCCGGTCGGGCATGGCGACGGCGCCGGCCGGCCCGGGCCGATGATGGCCAGGATGCGCGCCGCCTACCAGGCGGCCAAGGCCGCGCTCTAGGACCCGGCGAGGGCACGATGCCGGTACCCGACGCACTGATCGAATACCCGGTCGAGTTCCCCATCAAGGTGATGGGGCGCACCCAGCCGGGTTTCGCCCAGCAGATGCTGGCGGTGGTCAAGAAGCACGCGCCGGACTTCGACGAGGCCACCGTCGGCATGCGTCCGTCGCGCGAAGGCAAGTATCTGAGCCTCACCTTCACCATCAACGCCACCTCCCGCCAGCAGCTCGACGCGCTGTACCAGGACCTGTCGGACCATCCGATGGTGCAGATGGCGCTGTGATCGTGAGCCCGGCGCCCGCTCTCGCAACGGCGGCACGCGTGGCGCCGCAGACCGTCTCGGCGAACGCGCCCGCGGTGGTGCTGCGCGAGCTCGGCGTGACGGACTACAGCGCCACGCTTGCGGCCATGCGCGCGTTCAGCCGCGCGCGCGATGCGGACACGCCCGACGAGGTGTGGCTCACCGAACATCCGCCGGTGTTCACGCTCGGCCTGGCCGCGCGGCACGAGCACCTGCTCGATGTCGGCGACATCCCCGTGGTGGCCAGCGACCGCGGCGGCCAGGTCACCTACCACGGTCCCGGCCAGCTGGTGGCCTATGTGCTGCTGGACCTCGGGCGGCGCGACCTCAAAGTGCGCGAAGTGGTGCGCCTGATGGAGGATGCGGTCCTCGCCACGCTGCGGGACCTTGGCATCGAGGGACACCGGCTCGCCGGCATGCCCGGCGTATATGTCGCGGGCGAGAAGATCGCGTCGCTCGGGTTGAAGGTGAGCCGCGGGCGCAGCTATCACGGCCTGAGCCTGAACGTGGACATGGATCTTGATCCGTTCGACCGCATCGACCCGTGCGGTTATCGCGGACTGCGGGTCACGCATATCGCCGCGCGCCGGCCTGGCGTCTCGAAGGCCGCGATCGCAGCCCGGTTGGCGCGACACCTGCGGTCGTGGATGGAACCATCCGCCGCGTGCGCGCGGTAAGCATGGGCCCCGGTTCGATGCTTACATGCCATGTCGTCAACCTGCAGCCGCATCTCGGAGGGGCTGAGGTCTATACGATGTCCTTCGCGCGCGCCGTCAAGGCCGCCGGTTGCCGGGTGGTCTTGCACGTGAAACCGTCGGCCGACTTCTGGGCGCATCTTGCGTCGGAAGGCATCGAACTCTCCCGCGTTTCGATCGACGCGGGTTTGCCCGACAGCTTGCCTGGCGGCAGCTGGATCGTCACCCAGGCACCCGTCTCGGAAGGATTCGTCGCGCGGGCCGTCGCGCGGCACTGGCTCACCGGCTTTTGCCACATGCCGCTGGCGGGGCGGCGTGCCGGCTTGCTCGCCCGCTACCATCTGGTGTACGCGGTGTCGGCCTATGTCGCGTCCACGATGGACGGCGCGGGCTTGCGGTCACGCTATCCCGAGCCGCTGTACGGCATCGCCGAATTTTCGCGCGGACAGGAGGCCGAGCCGCAGCCCGTGCTTGCACGGTCGCCCTACGCTTGGGACCGGCGCAAGTGGCGCGACCGTGCCATGTCGATGCTCGCGCCCTTCGCGGCCCTGGCCGCGCGGCAGCGGGTCTTCGCCCCGCGCCCCGGTTGCGTGGTGCTCGGCATCGTTTCCAACATCGGCCCGATCAAGCAGTTCGACATCCTGTTCAGGCTGATTGCCCCGATCATCGCCGCCCGCCCGGAAGTGACATTGGAGATATTCGGTAGCGGTGGCTATCGATCTGTGGCCAATCTCAAGGAAGCCCTGGCGCCGCTTGGCGAACGTGCGCGATTCTGGGGCGAACAGCGGCGTCCGACAGATATCTACCCACAGTTGGATTTCCTCATGTCCGGCCTGCCCGAGAAGGAGGCCCTTGGCCTCAACATCCTCGAGGCACAAGTACAAGGCGTGCCGGTGCTCGCTGTGGATGCGCCGCCGTTCAGCGAGACGGTTTGCGATGGCGTGACCGGCTATCTGTATCCTGATCCCCGCACGGATCAGGGTGCGGGATTCAGGCGTGTTTTCGAGCGCGCATTGGCGCAACCGGCGCCCGACCGCGGCGCGGCGGGCAGGCATCTTGAAAAATTCTCCAGGGCGAGCTTCGAGAGGCGTATCGCGCGGCTCGTCGACGATGCCGCCGCGCATGTGCGTCGGGCCGTCATGCCCGGCTACGGAACCCCATCCAAACCTGCCGTGGAGTGCTAAGTGAGCTTGATCCTGGGTCTCGCCTCCTCTCACGATGCCTCTGCGTGCGTGTATCGCGATGGCGTCCTGATCTCGGCCATCTCCGAGGAGCGGTTGTCGCGCATCAAGTGCGACGGCGGTCACCTGCCCTTGCTGGCGATCGACGCGTGCCTGAGCATGGCGGGTGCGACACGCAAGGATGTCGACCATATCGCCTCGATCTACGGGCATTTCCCCGAGCGTTTCATCAAGCGGCCGACGCGCGCCAAGGAACTCGAGCGCCGCTTGTCGCGCGCCATGCGGTCCCTGACGGGGCGCGTGAAGGACACGCAGTTTTCCGCCGGTTCGCTGCTCAAGTCGCTGCGCGAACGCGGCGCCGGCGGCGAGGCCCGGTTCGAAGATCATTTCCGGCGGGCCGAATTCCTGTCCGAGCTCGGGTTTCGCAACGACGCGCGACTGCATTTTGTCGACCACCACCTGACCCACGCGTTGGCGGCGGCGTTTTATTCCGGCTTTCCCGATTGCGCGGTCATCACGATGGACGGCGAGGGCGATCTGGACATGCACCACGGATCGTACGTGTGGCGCGAAGGTGCGCTGGAACTGCGGCATCGGTCCGCCACGGTAGGGTGTTCGCCTGGTTACTTCTACATGGATGTCACCGAGAAGCTCGGATTCCGCCCCCTGCGTCACGAAGGCAAGGTGCTGGGCCTGGCTGCGTTCGGCGACCCGTCCATTCTTGCCGAGGGGTTTCGGAAAGCATTCCGGATTTCCGCGGACGGGCAGGGCTTCGAATCCGATTTCGCCAACCTGCCGCGAGCGTATGACGCGCGTGCCGAGTACATCGGCGACCTGATCGGCGCTCACAAGCGCGAGGACGTGGCGGCCGCGGCGCAGGCGGTGTTCGAGGAGGTCATCGTCGCACTGGTCCGGAATTTCCTCGTCGAGACCGGACAGCGCCGCCTCGCTGTCAATGGCGGGGTTTTCGCGAACGTCAAGCTGAACCAGCGCATTGCCGCGCTGCCCGAATGCGACGCGCTGTTCGTGTTTCCCGGCATGTCCGATACGGGCAACAGCGTTGGTGCCAGCCTCGCCGTACTCGACCGGCTGCAGCCGGGGTTTCTGCGGTACAAGGCGCACAAGCTGGAAACCGTGTATTGGGGGCCGGATCCTGGTGCTGACGAAATCCGCGCCGAGCTTGATCGTCGCGGGCTGGTCTATGAGGAACTGGGCATCGAAGGCGTCACCGAAAGGACGGCGCAAGCGATTCATGCGGGGAAGGTGGTGGGCTGGTTCCAGGGCGGGATGGAATTCGGCCCGCGCGCCCTGGGCAACCGTTCGATGGTGGCGGCGCCGACCGACAAGTCGATCAACGACTGGTTCAATGCGCGGCTCGAGCGCAGCGAGTTCATGCCGTTCGCGCCGTCGGCGCTGGTCGAGTATGCCGACCAGGTGTTCGAGAACGTCGAGTCCGGTCGTCACGCGGCCGAATTCATGACCATTACTTTCGACGTGAGGCCGGAGTGGCGCTCGAAGATACCCGCGGTCGTCCACGTCGACGGCACGGCGCGCCCGCAACTGGTTCGTCGCGACCGCAATTCCAGGTACTGGGGATTGATCGAGCGCTACCGGCAGCTCTCCGGCATACCGTTGATCCTCAACACGAGTTTCAATGTGCATGAGGAGCCGATTGTCTGCGGGCCTGCCGAGGCGATCCAGGCGGTGGTGGACAAGCGGGTCGACCATCTGGCGATCGGGGATTTCTGGGTCCCTGGGGAGGTCGCGCGTCCATGAGCCAGAAAGTATGGATGCGTTGCCGCGATATCGTCGCCGGTGTCCTGCCGGCCGACCAGGTGCGCGTCGTGTTCGACGTGGGCGCGCGGGACTGCGCCGAAAGTGCCGACTTTGCGGCAGCCTTCCCTGCCGCGACGGTCTACGCGTTCGAGTGCAATCCGGCCACCTTGCCGCGTTGCCGAGCGGTCGCCGCCGCGCAGCCGCGCATAAGGCTGACCGAGAAGGCGGCGGCCGATCGCGACGGCCGGCTCGAGTTTTTCCCCATCGATCCGGATCGCTCCGAGAGCGGTATTGCTGGTGGGAATCATGGCGCATCCTCGATGTTCCAGGCCACCGGGGCGTATCCGGAGGAGCGCTACGTGCAGGGCCGCATCGAGGTGGACTCAGTGCGCCTGGACAGTTTCTGCGCGGCGGAGGGGCTCGAGGCAATCGACGTCCTCTGGATGGATGTGCAGGGTGCCGAATTGCTCGTGCTCGAAGGCCTGGGAGAGCGGCTGGGCCGGGTCTCGTTCGTGCACATGGAAGTCGAGTTCTTCGAGATATACAAGGGGCAGGCGCTGTTCCCGGCGGTCGACGAATTCATGCGCGCGCGCGGTTTCAGGTTGGCGGGGTTCACGTCCTACTCGCAGTACGCTGCCGACGCGCTCTACGTGGGGGCGGACGCGGCGTGGCCCCGGGAGGCCATGAGCCGGGGCCATCCGTATCTCGCGCGCAACCTGGCCAAGTACAAGCGGCACCGCATGAAGCGGACCATCCGGCGCATGCTGGGCCTGCCGGAATGGCCGGATGCACGACCCCGGCACTGACCAATTTGCATTTCGACGCGCGGCAAAACAGGAGAACAGTCATGGCGCTGGTGCAGGGAGAGAAGCTCAAGGGCGAATCCAAGATTCGCAGGTTCCCGGTCAAGGTGGTGGCCGAGACGCTGAAGAAGCCCGACTGGATTCGTGTGAAGGCCGGCTCGCCTTCGACCCGCTTCACCGAGATCAAGCAGATCCTGCGCGAGCACAACCTGCACACGGTGTGCGAGGAGGCATCCTGCCCCAACATCGGCGAGTGTTTCGGCAAGGGCACCGCTACCTTCATGATCATGGGCGACATCTGCACCCGCCGCTGCCCGTTTTGCGATGTCGGCCACGGCCGCCCCAATCCCCTCGATGCCGACGAGCCCCTGAACCTGGCCAAAACCATCGCGGCGCTCAAGCTCAAGTACGTGGTGATCACCTCCGTGGACCGCGACGACCTGAAGGACGGCGGCGCGCAGCATTTTGTCGACTGCATCCGCGCGGTGCGCGCGCATTCGCCGGCCACCCGCATCGAGGTGCTCACGCCGGACTTTCGCGGCCGCATGGACCGCGCGCTCGAGATCCTCGCCGCCGCGCCGCCGGACGTGATGAACCACAACCTCGAAACCGTGCCGCGCCTGTACAAGGAGGCGCGCCCGGGGTCCGACTACCTGCATTCCCTGAAACTGCTCAAGGATTTCAAGGCGGCCCACCCCGGGGTGCCGACCAAGTCGGGGCTGATGCTGGGCTTGGGCGAACGTGACGAGGAGATCCTCGAGGTGATGCGCGACATGCGCGCGCACGACATCGACATGCTCACGCTGGGCCAGTACCTGGCGCCTTCGGGCCATCACCTCAAGGTGTTGCGTTACGTGGAGCCGGCGACCTTCAAGATGTTCGAGGAAGAGGCGATGAAGCTCGGCTTCTCGCACGCGGCCTGCGGACCGATGGTGCGTTCGAGCTATCACGCCGACCTGCAGGCCCATCAGGCCGGAGTGGCCTGATCCAGGGCGGAGGCCGGGGTGGCCTGATCCAGGGCGGAGGCCGGAGTGGCCTGATCCGGCGCGCGGTCCGGTGCCGCCCGTTCCGGGTGCGACCGGTGTGCCCGATCGAGGCGTGCGCGGTGTGTGGCTATACGATGCCCAGGACGCGCAGCGGCACATAGACCGTCATTACCAGCACGATCACCAGCGCCACGCCGGCCAGCACGCGCGTGAGCGGGGTCGGGTTATCCGGCATCTGCCAGGTGGCCGGGTCCCAGCGATCCATCCACACCCAGCGGCGCTCGGGCGTCCCGTCGGGGCGGCCTTCGTCTTCCGGTCTCATGTCGCGCCGTCCTTGAGGGCGGCGTCGAGCGCCGCATGCAGCAGGGTGAAATCGATTTCGCCCTGCTGCCGGAACAGCACCTCCCCGCGGCGGCCGATCAGGAAACTGGTGGGTACCGCGCGCACCTTGCCGAAGCGCAGGGCGATCTCGCCGCGCGGGTCGTAGGCGACGCGAAACGGCAGGTCGAAGCGGCGCGCGAAATCGACCACCAGGTTGGGCGGGTCGTAGTCCATGGCCACCGCGATGGTGTCGAAGCCGCGCGCCTGGTATTGCCTCCAGGTGGCGGCCAGTTGCGGCATTTCCCTCACGCAGGGCGCGCAGGAGGTGGCCCAGAAGTTGACAAGCACCACACGGCCGCGCAGATCGCTCATGCTCACCACCTCGCCATTGACGGTGGAGAAGCGCACCTCCGGCGCGTCCTTGAGGCCTGAAAACATGCGCTCGGCGGTCACGCCTAGAATAAGGGCGGCGATCGCGAAGGCCAGCAGCAGCGGACCGAACCGCCGTACAAAACTCTTTGAGGAAGGGGCATCGGACATGGCAACCAAGTTTACGCCGCTGGCGGCGCTGGCCGTTTCGGCCGTTCTCGCACTGGGCTCGACGATGGGCGAACGTGCCTGGGCGCTCTCGTGGGGCGACATCTCCAACCAGGACGCCGTGGCGGGCCTCAAGTCCGCCCTCGATACCTCCACCGTCAAGGCGGTTGAAAAGCTCGCCGCGGCCGGCGGATTCTGGAACAACGACAAGGTGAAGATCCCGCTGCCCGGTTACCTGGAGGACGCGCGCGGCGTGATGAACACCTTCGGCATGAAGAAACAGGCCGACGAACTGCACCAGGCGATCAACCGCGCCGCCGAGATGGCCGTCGGCGAGGCCAAGCCGGTATTCGTCAATGCCATCAAGTCGATGTCGGTGCAGGATGCCAAGGGCATCATCAGCGGCGGCCAGGATTCCGGCACCCAGTACTTCAAGGGCAAGACCTCCGACACCCTGCGCACCAAGTTCCTGCCGGTGGTGAAGAAGGCCACCGAAAAGGTCGGCCTGGCGCAGAAATACAACGACCTCGCCGGTCGCGGCGCCAAGCTCGGCATCATCAAGGGCGACCAGGCCAGCGTCGAGACCTTCGTCACGCAAAAGGCCCTCGACGGCCTGTTCCTGATGATGGCGGAGGAAGAAAAGGCGATTCGCGCCGATCCTGTCGGCCGCGGCACCGACATCGTCAAGAAGGTGTTCGGCGCGCTCGGCAAGTGAGTCGCGCGACCCGGCGCGCGGCTGGCGGCATGCCCGGCAACGTGATCCGGCAGCGCGATCCCGCATCCGCATAACTGATGATGCCGGCGGCCCGGGCGCGCTATACACTGTCCTAGGGCTCAGTCGCCCAAAAAAAGAAGAAAGGGGCTTGACTTGGCTACTCCTGTTCCGCAGGCCGGACCTGCGGCTTGTTGGTTCGCACCCAAACTGGCGGATAGGTGCGCGCCTGCATTGGCGCCCATCCGGGCGGTCATGGTGGCGGCGTTGCTGGCCGCCTCCGGAGCGTGTTTCGCGCAACCGGTTGCCGGTACCGCCATCGACGAGGCGCGCGCGTTGATTGGCCGCGGAGAATTCGCCCGGGCCTATGCCCTGCTCGAACCGCGCTCCGAGACGTTCGCCATGGATCGCGAGGCCAACTACCTGCTGGGGGTTGCCGCGCTCGATTCCGGCCATCCCGGGGTGGCGCAGATGGCCCTGGAACGCGCACTCATCATCGACCCGCAATTTCTGCCGGCGCGCGCCGAACTCGGGCGCGCCTACCTGCAGCTTGGGGACCTGGACGGCGCGCGCCGGGAGTTCGACGCAGTGCGTGCCGCCAATCCGCCCGAGGAGGTGCGCAGAACCCTCGATCGGATGATCGCGCAAACCGATGCGGCGGCCGCGCTGTCTTCCGGCCTGAAGATCAGCGGTTACCTGAGCGCCGAAGCGGGACATGACAGCAACATCAACGCCGCCACCAATTCCACCGTGGTGAACCTGCCGATCTTCGCCAATCTGCCCTTTACGCTCGGGCCCCTGTTCACCGCGCAGCGCAGTCCGTTCGTGGGATTGGGCGGCGGCATCGCCTTGTCCGCGCCGGTGTCGGAGCGGTTCGGCTGGTTCGCCGCCGGCGACATCAAGCTGCGGGAGAATTTCCAGCAGGAGAGTTTCAAGCCACTGACCATGTCCGCGCTGACCGGTTTCCAGTTCGCCGCCGGGCAGGACCGCTATACCCTGGGCATCAATTTCAGCGGCTACCGCATCGGCAGCCTTGAACTGGACCGCCGCAAGGGCGTGTTCGCGAGCTGGATGCGCGATGTCTCGGCGCGCGACCGCATCACGGTGTTCGGACAGTATCTGGAAAACACCTTTCCGCAGGACAAGGCGCAGAACACGCAGACTTACCTGGTCGGCGGCACCTGGCAGCACGCCTATGCCGGTGTCGGCGCGCCGACGATCGGCGTCACTCTGTTCGCGGCCAATGAACCGCAACGCAATACGGACGAAACCGTCGGGAAAAAGTATGTCGGCGGGCGCCTGTCCGGCCAGGTCCGGCTGCGTGACGACCTGCGGCTGGTGTCGGCGCTTTCGCATGTCTACTCGCGCTATGGCGGCGTTTCGGCGTTTTTCCTCACCAAGCGGGTCGAGAAGCGCTACGACCTCGATGTGGGGCTCGCCTGGTCGCCGGCCAGGGCTTGGACGGTGACGCCGCAATTGATCTACACGCGCAACGATTCCTCGATCGCGGTTTCGGACTTCAACCGGGTGCAGGTGCTGGTCACCGCGCGCCGCGACTTCGAATGACAGGCCAATTCATGAAAAACTTGTTCTTCGCGGCCCTCGGGGCCATGGTTCTGCTGGCGGCCGGTGGGGCGGCCGCCAACGAGGGGCGGCTGGTGTTCGTCGATGGTGCGGTGCGCATCGTGCGTGCGAACCAGGCCCCGATCGAAGCCAGGATAGGCGACACGGTCCCCTCCGGCGCGCGCATCGTGACCGGCGCGGGGCGCGCCCACCTGAAATTCCCGGACGGCGCGCTGTTGAGCCTGCAGCCGAACACCACGTTCGTGATGGACCAGTACGTGTTCAGCGGCAGCAACGACGGCAACGAGCAGTTCGTCGGCAATCTCATCAAGGGCGGGTTGCGCATGGTCACCGGCCTGATCGGCCGGCGCGACAGCCGGGTGTTCCGTATCGAAGGCGTGGTCGCCACCGTGGGCATCCGCGGCACCGCCTTCAAGATGGAATTCTGCAACAAGGATTGCGGCGCCCGGGCCGACGGACTCTATGTCGACGGCGGCGAGGGCACCACCACGGTGACCAATGCCGGCGGCACGCTTGCCCTGACGCGCGGCGGCTCGGCGTTCGTGGCCAACCGGCAGACCGCGCCGGAGCGCACCAGCCAGCGCACCAGCGTGGCCGCGCCGCCTCCGCCGCGCGCGCCCGCCCAACTGGTCGGCGCCGTGCGCGAAGAGCAGAAATTCGCCGACTACTCATTCAAAACCGGCAACCTGCAGGGGCCTTTCCGTTCGATCAATGTCACCCAGGCCGGCGGTGCGTTCGCAGCATTCGGCGATAACGGCACCGCCTCGATCGGCAGCGGTTCGGGGGTCGCTGGTTCGGACGGGACCGTGTACGTCGTGCTCGACGCCGGCAACCGGCTGTTTGCCATCGGTGGTTCAGCCTCGGACGCTTCACTCTTTCTTACCACCGACAATGTCGTCAACGCGGGGACGGACGGGCTGTTGTACTGGGGAAGGTGGGCCAACGGAAAGGTGCAGGCGAACTACACGGATGCGTTCACCGGGAAGTCCGGGGCCGGAACGGTCGATCTCTCCGGGGCGAAGGGCGCCTATTACATCGTGAGCCAGCAGGTATCGACCATACCGTTGTCGGGCACGGCGAGCTATTCGTTCTATGCCAGCGCCGGCTCGGTATCGGCCGACGGCGTAACGGGTGCCGGGGTGACGGCGGGTTCGCTCAACGTCAACTTCCTTTCGAGTTCGGGCAATCTCAGCATGACGGTCGCCCATGGCGGCAGCAACCTGACCCAGAGCGGCGCCTTCAGCCTCAACTCGGCCAATCGCGCGGCATTCAGCGGAAGCGGCACCGGCTCATATCCCTTCAGCTTCGAGGGCTTCCTGGGCGGCGGCAACCGTGCCGACGGCAAGCCCGAGCGTGCCGGGGTCGGTTACGTGATCGAACGCCCGGGCAACGCGATCACCGGCGTGGCCGGCTTCAAGTGATCAGCCGCCGGCCGGCGGCGACTCAGGCCGCCTGGCGCAGTTTGACGCGCTGCCGCTTGCCGGTTTCGGTGCGCGGCAGCGCCTCCACGAAATCGATCCTGCGCGGATACTTGTAGGGCGCGATGGCGCCCTTGACATAGTCCTGCAGGGCCTTTTTCAGGGCCGCGTCGCCCTTGTGGCCGGCGCGCAGCACCACGAAAGCCTTGACGATCTGGCCGCGCGCCTCGTCGGGCACGCCCACCACGCCGCACTCGGCCACGGCAGGGTGCGTCAGCAGGCATGACTCGACCTCCGGCCCGGCGACGTTGTAGCCGGCGGTAACGATCATGTCGTCGGTGCGCGACTGGTAGAAGAAATAGCCGTCGGCGTCCATGGTGTAGGCGTCGCCGGTGATGTTCCAGCCCTGCTGCACGTAGTCCTTCTGGCGCGCATCGTCCATGTAGCGGCAGCCGGTCGGGCCCTTGACGGCCAGGCGCCCGGGCACGCCCGGCGGGCAGGGATTGCCGCCCGCATCGACCACGCGCGCCTGGTAGCCCGGGATCGCATGGCCGGTGGCGCCGCGGCGCACCGACGCCGGGGTGTGCGAGATGAAGATGTGGATCATCTCGGTGGCGCCGATGCCGTCGATCAGTTCGATGCCGGTGGCCTCCTTGAACGGCTGCCGGGTTGCATCCGGCAGCGCCTCGCCGGCCGACACGCATTGCTTCAACGACGAAATGTCGTGGTTCCGCGCCAGCCCCGCCATCTGGCGGTAGAAGGTGGGCGCGGTGAAGCATATGGTGGCGCGGAAGGCGGCGATGGTGGCGAGCAGCGAATCCGGCGTGGCCTTCTCGGTGAGAACGGTCGAGGCGCCGTAGCGCAGCGGAAAGGCCAGCATGCCCCCCAGGCCGAAGGTGAAGGCGAGCGGCGGCGTGCCGCAGAAAATGTCGTCCTGCGCCACCTTGAGGACGGACTTCGGGAAACAGTCGCACATCGCCAGGATGTCGCGATGGAAATGCATCGTGCCCTTGGGCACGCCGGTGGTGCCGGAGGTGAAGGCGATCAGGGCCACATCGTCGGCGGCGGTATCGACCGCGCGGAAGGTGCCCGGCTTGCCCGTCATCATGTCCTCCAGCGAGCCGCCTTCGCCGTCGTTGAAGTAGCAGATGCGGTCGAGCGAATCGCAGTAGTGCTCGCCGTTCGGGTTGGTGATGATGGCCATTTCCTGCCACAGATCGACATCGCACAGGGCGATGCGCGGGCGCGCCTTGTCGCAGATCTGCTTCAACTCCTTGGCGCGCAGGAGCGGCATGGTGCCCACCGCGATCAGGCCGGCCTTGATCACCGCCAGCCAGCAGGCGGCCATCATGGCGTTGTTCGGGCCGCGCAGGAGCACCCGGTTGCCCGGCACCAGGCCCAGGTCTTCCGTGAGCACGCGGGCGATCTGGTTGACGCGGTATTGCAGCTGCGCGTAGGTGGCGAAGGCGGGTTTGCCGTCGACCATTTGCCAGATCGCCGGGCGCGCGCCGCGGCCGCTTCTCACCTGCCGGTCGAGCAGTTCGGCGGCGGCATTGAGCCGCTCCGGATACTGCAACTCCGGCAGGTCGAAGATGAGGTCGGGCCACAGCGAGCGCGCCGGCAGGCGGTCGCGGGCATAGGTATCGACATGGGCGCTGGGGGTCATGGCGGGTCTTCGGATTGAATGAGGAGGGGGATGCGCGCGAGGCAACGGATGCGCCTTCAGGCGGCCGGCTTGAGCGATTCGCGCGCGATGATGATCTTCTGCACCTCGGTGGCGCCTTCGTAGATGCGCAGCGCGCGGATCTCGCGGTACAGGCGTTCCACCGTCTCGCCCGACTTGACGCCCAGGCCGCCGAACAGCTGTACCGCGCGGTCGATCACCTGCTGCGCGTTCTCGGTGGCGGTCATCTTGGCCATGGCCGCCTCGCGGGTGGTGCGCACGCCCGCGCCTGTCGGTGGCCGGTCACGAAGCCAGGCGGCGCGATAGGTCAGGAGCGCCGCGCTGTCGATCATGGTGGCCATGTCGCCGATGGCGGCCTGGGTCAGCTGCAGGTCGGCCAGCCGCGCGCCGAACATGGTGCGCGACTGCGCGCGCGCGCAGGCTTCGTCGAAGGCGCGGCGCGCGAAACCGAGCGCGGCGGCGGCCACCGAGCTGCGGAAAATATCCAGGTTGCCCATGGCCAGCTTGAAGCCCTGGCCGGCCTCGCCCAGCAGGTTGGCCGCCGGGATGCGGCAGCCGGAGAATTCCAGCGTCGCCAGCGGATGCGGCGCGATCACGTCGATACGCTCGGCGATGGCGAGCCCCGGCGTGCCGGCCTCGACCACGAAGGCGCTGATGCCGCGCGCGCCTTTCGATGCCGCGTCGCTGCGCGCGAACACCACGTAGAAGTCGGCGATGCCGCCGTTGGAAATCCAGGTCTTGCGCCCGTCAAGCACCCAGGCGTCGCCGTCGCGGCGCGCGGCGGTGCTCATCGCGCCCACATCCGAGCCTGCGTCCGGCTCGGAGAGTGCGAACGCGGCGATCGCCTCGCCCGCGGCCACGCGGGGCAGGTAGCGCGCCTTCTGTTCGGTGCTGCCCGCAAGCGAGATCACGCCCGAGCCCAGGCCCTGCATGGCGAAGGCGAAGTCGGCCAGGCCGTCCTGGTAGGCCAGGTGCTCGCGGATGATGCACAGCGAGCGCGAGTCGAGCACCTCGGTTGCGCCGCCATGCGATTGCGGCACCGCATAGCGGGTGAGCCCGCTGGCGCCCAGGCGGCGCACCAGGTCGCGGCAGGCGGCATCGGTGGC
>CANGUJ010000027.1 GCA_947456845.1 Burkholderiales bacterium
CCGCCGAGACGCGGCCGCGCAATTCGTCCGGGGTGTAGATCTCCGCGGCGGTCTGGCGGATCACGGCACCGACATTGTCCGCCCCGCCCAGCACGATCAGCGCGACGAATGAAAGCCAGAACCATTGCGAAAAGCCGAACACCACGGTGGCCGCGCCGAACGCGCCCACCGCCCACAGGAAAGTGCGCCCGGCATGCGCCGGGGTGCGGCGCCAGCCGCGCGCATAGGCCAGACCCATGGCCACCGCGCCGATGGCAGGGCCAGCCGAGAGCCAGCCCAGCCCGGTGGGACCCACATGCAGGATGTCCTTGGCGAAAATCGGCAAGAGCGCCGTTGCGCCGCCCAGCATCACGGCGAACAGGTCCACCGTGATGAGGCCCAGCACGATCTTGGTTTTCCACACATGCGCGAGGCCGCCGAACACGTCGGCCCAGGTGGACGGGCGCTTGCCGTGCGTGACGGGCCGGCGCCGGATCATCAGGGCCAGACTCATCGCCACCAGCATGGCCACGAGATTGAACGCGTACACCGTGACGGCCGAACCACCCAGGGCGATCATCAGTCCGGCCAGCGCGGGGCCAGCCACGGAGGCCGTCTGGTGCACGGTGGAGTTCCATGTCACGCCCTGGCCGAGAATCTCCTGCGGCACCAGTTGCGAAAGCAGGGCGTCGCGCCCGGCGCGGTTCAACACCGTGGACATGCCCACGAAGGTGATGGCGACGTAGATCCAGATTACCGGCATGGTGGTCACAGCGGTGAGCACCAGCAGGGCCGAGGCCGCTACCCACACCACCAGGCTTACCGCGACGATGCGGCGGCGGTCATGCCGGTCCGCCAGTTGCCCCGCCGGCAAAAAGAACGCCAGCACCGGAATGAACTGCGCCAGCCCAACCCAGCCCAGCGCCATGGCCGACCCGGTACGCTCGTAGATGTCCCATCCCAGCGCCACGCCCAGCGACTGCTGGGCCAGCGATGTGATCAGCACCATGGCAATGAAAAAGCGGTAATCGCGGTGACGAAACGGGGCGTAGGGGTCGTGCAAGGAGGCGCGCGGCGTGGAGCGGAGGGCCGAAGTATCACATGTCACGCCCGGCGGCATTGTCGGGCGCCATGGCGCCCGGCGCAGAACGGGCGCACACTGCAAATCGACGCTCCGCAATCCGACTCAACTCCAAGGGAACGCAATGCAAATCAAGACCGGACGCCCCGTCACCATGGGCCCGAAGGGCATGGTCCCCAGCCCCCATTCACTGGCCTCGGCCGCCGGCGTCGACGTGCTGCGCGCCGGCGGCTCGGCCGTCGACGCGGCCATTGCCACCAGCGCAGCCCTCTCGGTGATGTACCCGCACATGACCAGCGTGGGCGGCGACGCCTTCTGGCTGATTTACGACGCCAAGACGAAGGCGGTGCGCTACCTCGATGGCGGCGGTCGCGCCGCCGCCACCGGCACGGTGGAGTGGTTCAAGAGCCGCGGCCACGGCGAGATTCCGTTCCGCGGCATCCTGCCGGCCACGCTCACCACGCCGGGCGCGGTGTCGAGCTGGACCGAGGCGCATGCCGCATACGGCCGCCTGCCGCTGGCACGCAACCTGGAATCCGCCATCGGCTACGCGCGCGACGGCTTTCCCGTCACCGAGCGCCTGGCCGGCTTCATCGAGCTGGCCGCGCCCGATCTCGCCCCGCATGCCGAAACCATGGCGATCTTCATGCCGGGCAGCCAGGTGCCACGCGCCGGCTCGACGCTGACCAACCCAGACCTGGCGCGAACGCTGCAGGCCATCGGCCAGCATGGGCGCGCCGGCTTCTACGAAGGCGCGGTCGGCGCGGAACTGGCCCGCTTCAGCAGGGAAAAGGGCGGCTTCTTCACCGAGGCGGACTTGAAGGCGCAGCACGCGCGCTGGGGCGAGGCGTTGCAGGGCACCTACCGCGACCTCACCCTCTACGAGACGCCCGCGCCGACCCAGGGCTTCACCGTGCTGGAAATGCTGAACCTGCTCGAACCGCTGGGACTGCACACGCGCGAGTACCTGGGCGCCGACCATGCGCACCTCCTGGTGCAGGCCAAGCAGATCGCCTATCACGACCGCGACCGCCACCTGGCCGACCCGCGCTTTGCCGACGTGCCGATGGCGCGCCTGATTTCCAAGAAATACGCCGACGAGCGCCGTAGCCTGATGGACCCGGCGCGCGCCCTGCCGTGGGACAAGGTCCCCTCCTACGGCAGCCTCTCCGGCGACACCGTGTACATCGCCGTGGTCGATGCCGAAGGCAACGCGGTGTCACTGATCCACAGCCTGTATGGCGTGTTCGGCTCGGCGGTGGTGGCGGGCAGCACCGGCGTGGTGCTGCAGAACCGCAGCGCCTACTTCAACCTCGACCCGGCGCATCCCAACCATGTAGAGCCCGGCAAGACGCCGCTGCACACCCTGATCGCCTCGCTGGGCTTTCGCGACGACAAGCTGTGGAGCGTGGTCGGCTGCATGGGCGCCGACGGCCAGCCGCAGATCCACCTGCAGACCTACATCAACCTGATCGATTTCGGCTGCGACATCCAGGCGGCGCTGGAGTCGCCGCGCTGGCTGTCGGGCCGCTTTGGCCTGCATGAACCGCGCGACACCCTGCATATCGAGGCGCGTTTTCCCAAAGCGACCATCGACGAACTGGAGCGCCGCGGCCACATCCTCGACCGCTGGGGCGACTGGAACGAATTCGCCGGGCATGCGCACGGCATCGTCATCGACCCGCAGTCGGGCATGCGCTACGGTGGCTCGGACCCGCGCTCGGACGGGGCGGCGATCGGGTATTGACGCCGGGAATCGAAGCGATGCAGGCGCGCCTGCGTCGCGCGCGGCGCCCTATCCGCGATCGGTGCGATAACGCTCGATCACCACGGGATCGGGGTCGAAGCCCAGCCCCGGTCCCTGCGGTATGGCCATCACGCCCCGCGTGGCCTTGAGCGCATCACCGAAAAGGTTCGCCTCGGCGTCAAGGTAATAGAGCTCGAACCAGGCCGGCTCTCCGACCCGGGTGAGCAGGTGCAGGGTCGCCAGCGCGCCCGGGCCGAAGTAGGGCGAATGCGGCGCAACGCGAACCTTGCGCGCATCCGCCAGGTCCAGTACCTTGAGGAACTCGGTGACACCGCCCACCTTGCTAACCGAAGGCTGGATGATGTCGACCGCGCCCGCATCGAGCGCATGGCGGAACTGCAACTCGGTGCACCAGTTCTCCCCGGCGGCAATCGCAACACCGGTGGCATCGCGCACCCGGCGCAGTGAAGCAAAGTCCTCCGGCGGAAACACCGGCTCCTCGATCCAGTGCGGGCGGTGCGCCGAGAGCCGGCCGCAGATCGCCAGCGCCTCTTCCGGCGTCCAGGCGCAATTGACGTCCAGGGTCAGCGGCACCGCCGTCGGCACGGCGGCGCGCGCGGCGGCCAGCACCGCCTCGTCGGTTTCATGCAGCTTGATGGCTGCGAAACCTTCGCTTACCGCCAGCGCGGCATGTCTGGCTACTTGCGCCGCATCCATGTAGCGCAACAGGCTGGCGTAGGCAGGGATGGTCTTGCGGCCGTTGCCGCCGATCAGTGCGTGCAAGGGCTTGCCTGCCACCTTGCCGGCGATATCCCACAAGGCGATGTCCAGCCCCGAAAGCGCATGCATGGTGATGCCGTAGCGCCCGAAGATGTGCAGCGCCTTCTGCAACTTGCGCGATAGCGCGGTGATGTCGGATGCGTCCGCGCCGACGGCCAGTGGCGCCACCATGTCGCGAACCGCAGTGGCCACGGCGGTGCGCGAGCTGTACGCGAAAGCGTCGCCCCAGCCAACCACCCCGGTATTGGTCTCGACCCGCACCAGGCACATGTCGAGCACCAGGGCGGGTTGCGCGCCCAGGCGATAGGCGCTCCCCCCGTAGGTGAAGGGGATGGAAAGCGGGATGGCTTCGACGCTGGCGATTTTCATGGTTTGAGCGAGAGGATGAAACCTTCGTCCGGACGGGTGCCGCCGTCGAGCATTTCGCGATAGGCTTGCGCTACCGCGTCCTCGCCACGCACCTGCCTTACCTTGAGCCAGGCTTCGGACTCCGCACCGTTGACCTTTTGCATGAAGGCCAGCCAGGCGGCGCCGATACGCTTTTGCAGTTCTGCCGCGCCCCAGTCGGCGTTACGCTTCTTGATCTGTGCCGGGGCGAAGAACAGCGTGGGACGCGGGCCGGGCAGGCCGGCAGCGCCGCCGAGGTCTTCCCAGTGCGTGCCACCGACTGCGCAGGAATGTTTCAGCCGGTCACCAAAATGATGGTGAGTCGCAAAACGCACTGCGGCACTGCCGGACATGTCGACGTAAACAGCGGATTGCGCCGTGATCGACGCCACCGCGTCGTAGGTCACGACTTCGTCGTACACACCCAGGCGTTCAACGAAGGCCTTGTTGCCCTCCGAAGTGAGCCCGATGACGCGCAAATTGCGGGCCGGGTGCTTGAGGCAGAACGCGCTGCCATAAGCCGTCTTGGATGACGCGCTCGACAAGATGACGGATGCGGCGCCGAAGAAGTCGTTGTCGGCCAGAAAGTCGTCGATCAGGAATGACGTGGCGAACAGGGGCCGCAGCAGCATTTGCTGCGCCTCCTGGTCGGCTCGGTAGCCCGGGTCGCCGCTGCAACGCAGGTACTGGTTGTAGACCGCGTGCAGGGCCTTGCGATGGAGCGCACCATCGGCAAAGCCCCCGGGGCCCACCCGCTCGGGCTGCACCATCAGGTGCGTGGACATCGGGAAATAGCCGTAGAAGCGCTCGCCTACGGCGATGCCTTCGCATTGCGACGCCACCACGTCGGCGAAGCCCCACACCGGGATGCGTCCTTCGGCGGGATCGGTCGCAGGGAAGAAGTTCCAGTACTGCATGGCGTCGCCGAACGCGGCATAGGTGATGTTGTTGGCAGTGAGCGCGAACGTGTCGATCGCGAACAGCACCTGTCCGGCTGCGGGCAGACCCGGGGTGGCCACGGCGACACGGGCGCGCTTGAAGTCCCGCTTGTCGACTAAGAAGTCACAGCCGGCAACGCTCATGCGGGCTTGCGGTACATGTTGAGCGGCGCGCCCTCACGGGCCAGCGCGGTCGCCACCGCCGGCACCTTGGCCACGCGTTCGACGAACGCCTTGTACTGCGGCAGGGTGTCGGGGTCGATGCCGGCCAGGCCGCCCCAGCGGAACAGCACCAGCGCGTAGATGTCGAGAAAGGAAAGCTTGTCGCCGAATAGCCACGGGTCGGCCGGCGCGACCATGCCCTGGATGCGCTCGAGCAGCGCGCGATAGCCGGCCGTGTTGAAGCGCTTGAGTTCCGCCTGCGCCTCCGGGTTGTCGGTGAACTTGTCGGGCATGAACACGTGCGTGAAGGTGGGGTGCACGCTGTTGTTCATCCAGGCCAGGAGCGACATCGCCTCGGTGCGGCGCCACGGGTCGGCGGGCATCAGGTTCACCTGTGGATACTTGCGGTCGAGGTAGTCGCAGATGGCGACGATCTGCGTGACCGGCTTGCCGTCGACGACCAGCACCGGCACCTGCCCGTTGGGATTGAGCGCCAGGAATTCCGGGGTGGCCTGCTCCTTCCTGTTGAGCTTGACCAGCTGGGTCTCGTAGGCTTCGCCGGTGGCCTCGCGGATCACCTCGAGCGCCGCATGGGGCACGAACGAACAGGCGCCGATGCCGTAGTAGAGCTTGTGCATGGGGGGTCCTTTCCATACCGGGGGGTTGCGAACGCGGCATCATACGCCGCGCGCCGGGCTGGCAGCCGGCGGGTTCAACAGCGCGGTGGCGGCCAATTCCATCGCCGACATCCGCGGCAAGGCCCTGGCGGTGGACGCTCCCGACACCGTCAGGGCCCTGCGGGCGGAGATGGAAGGCATGTGGGGCGGGGTGCCGCCCGCCCCGGACAAGTTCATCGACCTGTCCTACTGCGAACGGGCGCTGCGGCAGGCCAGATAGTCCGCCCGGCGCGCTCCCGGCAGCCTGGCGCGGTCAGCCGAACCAGCCCCGACGGCGCTGCTTGCCGCCGTCGTCTCCTGCCGAAGGGTCGGTCGGCGCGGCGCCGTCCGCCTGCGGCGCGGCGCCGGTAGCGCCTTCCGGTACCGCGCGGTCGCCGGTTTCGCCGCCGCGCTCGACAACGCGGACTTCCAGGGTCTTGAGGCGGCGCGTGCTTTCGTTGATCTCGGTCGCGCGCATGGTGATGGTCTCAAGCGCGGCCTCGCGCTGGGTCTGCAGGTGCGCGGCCAGGTTGCGCAGGTCCTGGTTGTCGGACCGGAAGGCGCGGTCAAGCACCTGAAAGGCGTAGAGGTCGTCTTCGGCGAATTCGAGCGCATCGAATTCGCTCTGCAGAACCTCTCGATACAGGGTGCGGAAGCGCATGAACCGCTCGCCGGTGGAGTCATCGCCGGAGTCGAGGGGCGTGGTGGCTGGGTGGTCGGACATCGGCGGCAGGGCTGGAAATGGAGGGCTCGGGCGTGCTCCCGGGTGCGGAAAATCGGCTTGGCTCCGCCCGGGCTCACGCCGGCCGAACCACGCAAAAATATACTCCCGCCGCGCCGCCCGCGTCGAAACTATTTCGCGCCGCTGGCGCGGCTCCGTCAATGCAGGCGCGGCTTCCACAAGAAGTCGTTGCGGTCCGCCGAGCGAATCCGTACCCGCAGGACATCCCCTTCGCGCGCAAGCAGGAGCGGCACCTCGACCCCGGCCGGCCCGAGGGCCCAGACGCGGCGAAACAGCGCCGCCAGGTCCTTGACCCGGTCTTCGCCGATGCCGATGACCTGGTCGCCGGGCTTGACGCCGGCCTTGTCGGCCGGCCCGCCGGCGGACACCCCGCCGACGACCAGGCGTCCCTCGGATTCCTGTGCATACATGCCGAGCCAGGGACGCGGCGGCAGGCCGCTGGTGCCGGTGGCGCGCATGGCGGGCAGCAGAGGCGACAGAAGGTCGATGGGAACGAACATGTTGATCTGGCGGGTTTCACCGTCGTCGCCGTCCTGTTCCTGCACCAGGAGCGACCCCAGGCCGATCAGGTGCCCGGATTCGTCGACCAGCGCGGTGCCGCCCCATTGCGGGTGGGCCGGCGAGGTGAACAAGGCCTCGTCGAGCACGTATTCCCAGTAGCCGGCAAACTCGCGCTTGGCCATGAGGCGCGTCTTGAGGGCGTGCGGCATGCCGCCGTGACCCAGCACATACAACGTGTCGCCGGGTTCGGCATCGGCCACGCTGCCGATGGGCAGCGGCGCAACGCCCAGGCGCCCGAGCGGTTGCACCAGCCCGAAACCGGTGGCCTGATCGTAGGCCAGCACCGCGCCGGGCAGCGTGCTGCCTCGGTTGGTGGTCAGCCAGAGGGTCCGCGCTTCGGTGATCAGGTAGCCGATGGTCAGGACCAGGCCATCGTCGCCGATGACCACGCCGTAACCGGCGCGCTCGGTGCCCAGCAGGTCGGCGGTGAAGGCTTCGTCGGGAATCTCCGCGCGCAGAAGGAGCATGGCGTCGAGCGCCCGATCGAGATCGAACGCGACTTCATCGCGCTTGGGTTGCAGGGCTTCGGGAAACGCCCACTGTTTTTCGTTGGCCATTGAAAATTGTCCCACGTTGCGTGAAGTTCGTGCGGAGAACGCCCGCGCGCCGCCCGCGGCCCGGCGCCCGCCCGGCGGCCTGCGCATCAGCCGGACGCGGCCTCCGCGAGGATGAATTCGGCCGCCTTTTCGCCGGCAAGTATGGAGGCCGCGTTGGTGTTGGATGCCGGAATGGTCGGCATGACCGACGCGTCGGCTACCCGCAAGCCCGGCACCCCGTGCACCCGCAAATGCGGATCGACCACAGCCTGCGGATCGCGGCCCATGCGGCAGGTGCCGACCTGATGGTACGACCCGAAGATGGTGCCGCGAATGTAATCTTCAAGCGCGGCATCGCTCTCGAGCGCGGGGCCGGGACGCAGTTCGCGCACCACATGGGCGGCGAGCGCCGGCTGCTGCGTCACCCGGCGCGCCAGTCGCATGCCGCGGATGAAGGCGTCGATGTCGCCGGGCGCGCTCAGGTAATTGGCGCGGATTTCCGGGGCCGCGAACGGGTCGGCCGAGCGGATGTGGATGCTGCCGCGCGAAGCCGGCTGCTGCTGCACCACGCCGATGGAAAAACCATCGCGCTCGTCGAGCACGATCTTCTTCGGGTTGCGCTCGTCCGGGCTGGTGAGATGATGCAACTGCAGCTTGATGTCGGGCTGCCGCTGGCCCGGCTGCGTGGTCACGTAGGCGTGGGCGGTGGCACCCGGCACGCTCATCAGCCCGTTTCTGAGCATCAGCCAGCGCGCGCCCATCGCCAGCCGGGCCAGCGGGTTGGGCAGGATGGTATTGAGGGTCTTGAAGCCGCGCACCTCGACCATCAGGCGCGCCTGCAGGTGATCGCGCAGGTTCTCGCCCACGCCCGGCAGATGTTGGCGCACGGCGATGCCGTGGCGCGCGAGCAGCGCGGCCTGGCCGATGCCGGAAAGCTCCAGCAACTGCGGCGACTGGATGCTGCCGGCCGACAGGATGGTCTCGCGCGTCGCGCGCGCCGTATGCAACACACCCCCCCGGCGGTATTCGACCCCGGCCGCCCGCGCCCCTTCGAAGAGCACGCGGGTCGCATGCGCCCCGGTGATCACCTTCAGGTTGGCGCGCTTCATCGCGGGATAGAGGTAACCGTCGCGCACGCCGAAGCGAAAGCCGCGGTGGGTGGACAACTGCATGACGCCGCCGCCGAAATAGCGGCCGCCGTTGTAATCGGGGCTTTCCGGAAAACCGGCCTGCGCGCAGGCGCGCAGGAAGGCATCGGTGAGCGGGTCGCGCGGGTTGTATTCGGTGATTGAGAGGGGGCCCTCGCGGCCGCGCACCGCCGGGTCGCCGCCGGCATAGGCTTCCATGCGCTGGAAGACCGGTGCCACGTCGGCATAGCCCCAGCCCGGATTGCCGAGCTCGTCGCGCCAGCGGTCGTACTCGGCCGGGTCGCCACGCACCCAGAACATGCCGTTGACCGTGGCGGTGCCGCCGGTGACCCGGCCGCGCGGCCAGAACAGGGGCCGGTGGCCCAGGCCAGGTTCGCTCTCGGTGGTGTAGCGCCACAACGCACGCTCACCCACCAGCACCTTGGCGATGCCGGTCGGGATGCGCAGCCAGATCCAGCGGTCGTCCTCGCCCGCCTCCAGCAGCAGCACACGATACCTGCCGGATTCGGTCAGGCGATAGGCGAGGGCGCAGCCGGCCGAACCGGCGCCGACGATGATGAAGTCAAAGGTTTCAGGAACGGGAGGCAATGGGGAAGGGCGCAGGAATCGGATCAAGGCGGGGCGATGCTGCCAGGCCGGGCGCGCTGGCGCCGCAAGCCGGCAGCGTTGCAATGGTAACGCCGCATGACGTGAATCAGCCGTGCAACGGGCCGCTGGCAACAAAAAGCCCCGTCAAGCGGGGCTTGTGGGCGATTGAACGCCCGTCAAAGTTCGCGCAGCACCTCTTCACGCCGGCTATGGCACTCCTGCGGGGTCAACAGGCCCTGCTCGCACAGGCTGCGCAGGCGCCGCAGCCGGTCTTCAACCGAGGAAGGTGCGATGTGCGCCTGGGCCGGCGGTGCGGTCACGACCACCGGCGCCGGTTGCACCACCACCGGCGGCTGGGCATACACCACCGCGGGCTGGCTGTAGACCAACGGCGGCGGCGCGTAGTAAGCAGGCGAAGGATAGTAATAAACCGGCGCCGGATGGACATAGCGGGGCGCCAGCGCGGCACCGACCACCAAACCGCCGGCGAACCAGCCGATGCCGTAACCGCGCCGCCCGTGGGCGTCCGCGCTTGGCGAGTATTGCAGCGCAATCGCCATCGTCATGGCCATCAGGCCGAAGGACAGGATGCGCGAGGAAGTCTTGGTTCGAGTCATGGTGCCTCTCCCCTGGGAAAGACCGGGATATGCCAAATGTGCCAACACGGTTTTATAGCACCCGCAGGGGCTGCCCGGGTAGGCCTTTTACAAATGCTCACGCAGCCGCGCCCATGCCGTGGCGCAGCATCGAAGTTCACGAAAACGTAACCTGGCGCGGCTAGAATTCGTCGCACCAACAACAACCCGACACCCATGGGGGGACTGCATGAGCATCAAGACCTTCGCGCGCGGCCTGGCCGTGGCCGCCCTGTTCGCCGCCGGCGGCGCGTTTGCGCAAACCGCGCTGTGCTACAACTGCCCGCCCGAATGGGCCGACTGGGGCACGCAGCTCAAGGCCATCAAGGAAAAGACCGGCATCACCGTCCCGCCGGACAACAAGAATTCCGGCCAGTCGCTCGCGCAACTGGTGGCCGAGAAGGCCGCCCCCGTGGCCGACGTTACCTACCTGGGCGTGACCTTCGGCATCCAGGCCAAGAAGGACGGCGTGGTGGCCCCTTACAAGCCGGCCGGATGGAACGAGATTCCCGACGGCCTGAAGGACCCGGACGGCCACTGGTTCACCATCCACTCGGGCACCCTGGGCCTGATGGTCAATGTCGACGCGCTCAAGGGTAAGCCGGTTCCGAAATCCTGGAAGGACCTGCAGAACCCGCAGTACAAGGGCCTGATCGGCTACCTCGACCCGGCCTCCGCGTTCGTCGGCTACGTCGGCGCGGTGGCCATCAACCAGGCGCTCGGCGGCTCGCTCGACAACTTCGGTCCGGCAATTGGCTTCTTCAAGGACCTGAAGAAGAACGACCCCATCGTGCCCAAGCAGACCAGCTACGCGCGCGTGCTCTCCGGCGAGATCCCGATCCTCCTGGACTACGACTTCAACGCCTACCGCGCCAGGTACAAGGACCGTGCGAATGTCGCCTTCGTCATCCCGGCCGAGGGCTCGGTGGTGGTGCCCTACGTGATGAGCCTGGTCAACAAGGGGCCGAACGCGGCCAACGGCAGGAAGGTGCTGGACTTCGTGCTCTCCAACGAAGGCCAGGCCATCTGGGCCAACGCCTACCTGCGCCCGGTGCGCGCCTCGGCCATGTCCAAGGAGGCCGAGGCGCGCTTCCTGCCGGCCTCCGAATACGCCCGCGCGAAGGCGGTCGATTACGCCAAGATGGCGGAAGTGCAAAAGGCGTTCTCCGACCGCTACCTGAAGGAAGTGCAGTAGACCGGTGGCGCCGGCGCGCCCGCCCGAAGTCGCCCGCGCATGCGAGCGTCGCGCCTGCTGTTCCTGACCGCGCTGCCGGCGCTGGTGATCTTCATCGCCTTCTGGTTGCTGCCGGTGTCGAGGCTGGTGCTGGTGGGGGCGAGCGGCAAGGAGGGCTTGGCCGCATACCTGTCGGTGGTCACCAACGACATCTACCGCGCTAGCCTCGTCAACACGGTGCCGCTGTCGGCGGCAGCAGCGCTGGTCTCGGTGGGCGTCGCCGCGGTGGTCGGGGTGTACCTGCAGCGGCGCGAGTTCCGCGGCAAGCGGGTGGTGGTGTCGCTGCTCACCTTTCCGCTGGCGTTTCCGGGCGTGGTGGTCGGCTTCCTGGTGATCCTCCTGGCCGGGCGCCAGGGGCTGATCGGCCAGGTGAGCGAGCAGTTGGGCATGGAAAAGGTCGTGTTCGCCTACTCGCTCGCCGGACTGTTCCTGGGCTACCTGTATTTCTCGATTCCGCGCTGCGTGCTGACCCTGATGGCGGCGGCGGAAAAGCTCGACCCGGCGCTCGAGGAGGCGGCGCGCTCGCTGGGCGCGAGCCCGTGGCGCGTGGTGATCGACGTGATCGTGCCGGCGCTGGGACCGGCCCTGGTGGCGTCGGCGGCGATCTGCTTCGCTACCGGCATGGGCGCCTTCGGCACGGCCTTCACCCTCGCCTCCAAGATCAACGTGCTGCCGATCACCATCTACAGCGAGTTCACCAATTACGCCAACTTCGCGGCGGCGGCCAGCCTGTCGCTGGTGCTGGGCGTGCTGACCTGGCTGATCCTGATGGCCGCCCGCTCGCTCTCCGGCCAGGGCTCGGCGGCGGCATGAGGCCGGGCGCCGGCGGACGCACGGCATGCGCATGAAGCGTCCCGCCTTCGCGCTGATCGCGCCGGTCCTCACCGTATTGACCTGCCTGTTCCTGATCGTGCCGATCGGCATGTCCATCCTGGCCGGTGTGACCGAAAACTACTTTGTCGGGGTCAGGAGCGGCCTGACCCTGCGCTGGGTGGGCGAGGTGTGGGGCCTGTACCGCGAAACGATCTTCCTTTCGCTGCAGGTGGCGCTGGCGACGCTCGCGGTGACGCTCGTCGTCGGCGTGCCGCTGGGCTATGTGCTCGCGCGCAGCGATTCGCGCTGGGTGCGCGCGCTGGAAGAAGCGCTGGTGCTGCCGGTGGCCATGCCCGGGCTTGCCACGGGGCTGGCGCTGGTGCTGGCCTTCGGCACGTTTCGCGACTTCCGCGCCTCCTGGGTCTTCATCCTGGTGGGCCATGTGCTGTTCACCCTGCCGTTCATGGCGCGTTCGGTGGCGGCGGTGCTGTCCTCGATCAACCTGCCGGTGCTCGAAGAAGCGGCCGCCAGCCTGGGCGCCGGATTCGTGCAGCGCTTCTTCACCATCGTGGTGCCCAACGCGAAGGGCGGCGTGCTGGCCGGCGCCCTGATGGTGGTCACGCTCTCGATGGGCGAATTCAACATCACCTGGATGCTGCACACGCCGCTGACCAAGACCTTGCCGGTCGGCCTGGCCGACAGCTACGCGTCGATGCGCCTGGAGATCGGCTCGGCCTACACTCTGGTTTTCCTGCTGATGATCGTGCCGCTGCTCATCGCCATGCAATGGCTGGCCGCGCGCGGCACCCGCACCCTGCCGAGCAAGCGAGGCTAGAGACACCGCATGGCCACCCGCATCACCCTGGAACGCTGCGCCAAGACCTTTCCCGACGGCACCCGCGCGCTCGAGCCCCTGGACCTCGCCATCGAGCCGGGCGAATGCCTGGTGCTGCTCGGTCCCTCGGGCTGCGGCAAGACCACCCTGCTGCGCCTGATCGCGGGCCTCGCCGCGCCGGACGAAGGCGGCCGCATCGCCTTCGACGGCACCGACGTGACCGCGCGGCCGATCGAGGCGCGCCGCGTCGGCATGGTGTTCCAGAGCTATGCCCTGTTTCCCAACATGAACGTGGCGCAGAACATCGCCTACGGCCTGAAGATCCGCGGCGACGCGCCGGCGGCGACCGCCGCGCGGGTGGCGGAAATGCTGCGCCTGACGCAGCTCGAGGGATTCGGTGAGCGGCGCATCGACGAGCTCTCCGGCGGCCAGAAGCAGCGCGTGGCGCTGGCCCGCGCGGTGGCCATCGCGCCTTCCGTGCTGTTGCTCGACGAACCGCTCACCGCGCTCGACGCCAAGCTGCGCGAGTCGCTGCGCATCGAATTGAAGCGCCTGCTCGGCGCGCTCAAGGTCACCTCGGTGTTTGTCACTCATGACCAGGCCGAGGCGATGGCGCTGGGCGACCGCATCGCCGTGCTCTCCAGGGGGCGCATCGAGCAGATCGGCAGCGCCCGCGACATCTACGCCCGTCCCGCCACCCGCTTCGTGGCGGAATTCGTGGGCCAGGTGAGCCGCCTCAACCTGCCGGGCCGGGGTGAAGTGCTGGTGCGGCCCGAGCATGTGGAACTCGGCGCGCCCGGCACCGGAAGCTTCGACGCCACCGTGGCGGTCTGCACCTTCCTGGGTAACCTCTCGGCCATCGAGCTGTGCACCGACGACGGCCAGACCTTGCTGGCCGAAACCCGCGTCCCGGTGGCCGCCGGCAGCCGGGTCGGCGTGACGCTCGATCCCGCCTATTTTCTCGAACCGCGATCATGATCCTCTGCCAACTGACCGACCTGCACATTCGCGCCCCCGGCTCGCTCGCCTACGGACGCGTCGACACCAACCGGTTTTTCGCGACCGCCATCGACGAACTCGCAGCGCTCAACCCCGCGCCGGACGCCTACCTGCTGACCGGCGACCTCACCGACTTCGGCCGCGCCGACGAGTACGCGACCCTGGCACGCGGCGTGGAAAAGCTCGGCAAGCCGGCCTACCTGCTGCCCGGCAACCATGACGAGCGCGCCGCCATGCGCCGCGCCTTCCCCGGCTTCGCCTACCTGCACACGCCGCACGAGTTCCTGCAATACCGCATCGACTTCGACGGCTTCGCTCTGGTCGCCCTCGATACCGTGGTGCCGGAACAGTCGCACGGGGTGCTCGACGCGGCGCGCCTGGCCTGGCTGGCCGATCATCTTGACCAGACCACCCCGACCATCGTGGCCATGCATCACCCGCCCTTCATCACCGGCATCGGCCACATGGACCGCATCGGCCTCCTGGAGGGGGCGGCGCAGCTCGAAGCCCTGCTCGCCAGGCACCGCAACATCGAGCGCATCGTGTGCGGGCACCTGCACCGCAGCATCCAGGCGCGCTTCGCCAACACCTTCGCCTCCACCTGCCCGAGCCCGGCGCACCAGGTGGCCCTGGACCTCACCGCGGACGGCCCCTCGGCGTGGCGCTTCGAGCCGCCCGGGTATCAGCTGCACGCCTGGCTGGACGGACGGCTGGTGACGCACACCGGCGTGTTCGGCCAGCACGCGGGGCCGTACCCCTTCCACGGAGCCGGCGGGGCATTGCTGGATGGCGCGACGGGCTAGGCGGCGCCAGGTGAAAGCCCGTGGCGCGCACGCGCCTTGAGGCAACGTTCATCCCCGGGTTGCACCTCGCGACAAGGCGGAGGGCGCTGGTCATAGATGGTGCAGGTCGCGACCTTGCCGACCGTCCCGGCGAAGGCGATGCAGCGCGGACTTGCTCGGCTGGTGCCGACCATGCAACTGTAGAGTGGCGCCACCCGCTCGGTCATGCCTGCGGGCGTTTGCCAGGTTTCCCCATCAGCCCAGTAGAACGACACACGATAGGTCGCACAGCAGGCACCGCAACGCTGGCAGTCAAGCGCTTCGGCGGACTCACCCAATGCGTGTCCCCCGACCTCGCACGTTCAGGATTGCACCACCTGCACGCCGCGCCAAAACGCCACCCGGCCCTTGATTTGCGCCGCCGCCGGCTTGGGGTCGGCGTAGTACCAGACCGCGTCGGTATTGGTCTTGCCGTCGACGTTGAGCGAATAGTAGTTCGCCGTGCCCTTCCAGCCGCACACGGTGGTGGTCGCGCTGGGCTGCAGCAGTTCGCGCGGCAGGCTGTCGGCCGGGAAATAATGGTTGCCCTCGACCACCACGGTGTCGTTCGATTCGGCGATGACCTTGCCGTTCCAGATTGCTTTCATGTCGTCGTTCCCATCGTGGCTTGGTTGAGGAGCCATCATGGCAGAATCGGCCCATGAACACCACCACGGCCCGCAAACGCACACCCGCGCACGCCGGCGCGGCGGGCGCAGTCGCTGCGGCGGTTGCCACCGAGATCCGCCCCGGCCAGTCGGTTGAACTGCTCAAGGAACTGCACATCCTCACCCGCGAGGGCAAACTCAACCAGGACTCGCGGCGCAAGTTGAAGCAGGTGACCCACCTGTTCCAGTTCATCGAGGGCCTGTTGAACGAGCTGGGCGGGCAGGAGGGCGGCGTCACGCTGGCCGACCACGGCGCCGGCAAGTCCTATCTGGGGTTCATCGTCTACGACCTGTTTTTCAAGGCGCGGACTTCCGGCCATGTCTATGGCATCGAATCGCGCGCCGAGCTGGTGGATCGATCGCGCGGGCTGGCCGCGCGCCTGGGCTTTGATCGCATGTCGTTCCTGGCCGCCCGCGTCGCCGATGCAACGCATGCAAAGGCGCTGCCGGATCAGATTGACCTGGTCACCGCACTGCACGCGTGCGACACCGCCACCGACGACGCCATCGCCTTCGGCCTGGCCAAGCAGGCGAAAGCCATGGTGCTGGTGCCCTGCTGCCAGGCTGAGGTGGCGCGCGTGCTCAATCTGGGCAAGGCGGCGTCGCTGGCGCGCACGCCGCTGGCCGAACTGTGGCGCCACCCGCTGCATACCCGCGAACTGGGCAGCCAGATCACCAACGTGCTGCGCTGCCTGCGCCTGGAAGCGCGCGGCTACAAGGTGTCGGTGACCGAGCTGGTCGGCTGGGAACACAGCATGAAGAATGAGCTCATCATCGCGCGCCACACCGGCGTGCCGAATCGCGCGGCGGCCGAGCGGCTGGCCGCGATCCTGGAGCAATTCGGCCTTTCCGCCCTGCGGGAAACGCGTTTCCAATAGCGCCCCGGCCGCATCCCGGTATTCCGCGCCGTCAGGCGCCGTCGTCGAGCCTTGCGAAGCGCGCTTGCATGCGGCCGTCGACCTCGACCTGTTCGAAAAACATCGCGTGCGGACGCACCCACAACCCGGTGGCGTTGTAGAGGGGCCGATACACCACCAGCGGCTCCAGCGTCTCGCTATGGCGTGCGACACCGACAACTTCGTACTCGCCGCCCTTGTAATGGCGGTAACGGCCCGGCGGGGTATCGGGCAGGGGAGGCAGGTCGCTCATGCGGCCCGCCTGTCGAACCGGCGGGCCGACCCGGTGAGCTTGCGGCAGCCGGTGCCCACCACGCTGAAGCAGTTGCCCTTGTAGTAGATCGGCCGCTCATACCAGACGCGCGGCAATTCCACGCTGGCGGGGTCGAGCCGGGCGGTGCCGATGCCGAACAGGTAGCGGTTGGCACTCGTATCCGAGGCGGTGAAGTCGACCAGCGTGGTTTCGCCCGGCAGGAGCGCGCCGATGTGCTGCGCGCCGCCGGGCGCGATGAAGGTGACGAGTTTCATGGCAATGCTCCGGAAAGGGGTTTGTGCGGGGCGGAAAAACAGGCCCACCGGCGGTAGTACGATGGAAGTTGCGCAACCCGGCGAGTAGGCCGCACGCGCCGACCACGACACCTGGAGGAGAACCCCATGCAAGCCAAGCGCTATTTTGTCAGCGAATCCGAAGTCACGCCCTACAGCCCGGCCAATCATGAAGACACCGTCAACCGCCGCCTGATCGGCCCGGAGACCGTGGGTTCGAAGAACATCGAACTGCTGCTGGGCGTGGTGGGCGGCGCCAGCGGCGGCGCCTTGCCGCACATGCACCCCGGCATCGAGCAGGTGTGCTACATGCTGCAGGGCCGCGCGCGCGCCGAGGTCGACGGCCAGGTGCGCGAGCTCGGCCCCGGCGACGCCTGCTACTTTCCCGCCGACACCTTCCACACCTTCACCAAGGTGAGCGACGAACCGGTGCGCGTATTGGTGATGTACACGCCGCCCTACGGCGAGAACAAGGACAAGGCGGTGGCCAAATGAAAATGAGCCAA
>CANGUJ010000028.1 GCA_947456845.1 Burkholderiales bacterium
CTATCCGGCACTGGTGACCGCGCCCGAGGTGAAAACCTATGCCGACCTGCGCGGCCGCAGCCTGTCGGTCGACGCGCGCACCACCGGCTACGCCAACGTGCTCTACGCGATGCTCGAGGCCGGCGGGCTGGCGCCGGCCGACTACACCATCGAAAGCGTCGGCGGGGTGCAGCAGCGCTTTGACGCGCTGATCGCCGGCAAGCAGGCCGGAGCGCTCTTCAATTCGCCGTTCGAGGGCCTGCTGCTGGAACGCGGCTTCAATCTACTCGACACCGCCATCGCGGTGATCGGGCGTTACCAGGGCCAGGTGCTGGCCACCCGGCGCAGCTGGGTCCGCGAACATCGCGCCGCCGCTGTCGGCTTCATCCGCGCCTTTCTCGCGGCGCTCGCCTGGTTGCGCGACCCGACCAACCGACCCGCGGCACTGGAGATCTTCCGCCGCCATCAGCCCGCCAGCGCAGCCGGCGCAGCCGAGACAGCGCATGCGGTGCTCTTCGACACCCAGACCGGGTTTCCCGCCGACGGGCGCATCGATCCGCTGGCGCTTGAAAAGGTCATCGAACTGCGCGCGCGCTACGGCGTGCCAGGACTGGCGCCGGGACGCGGCGTCAGCGACTACTACGAGCCCTCTTGCCTGGAGGAGGCGCTCGCCGGACCGGGCTGACCACCCGCCTGCGCCAGCCCTTACGGGCCGCGATATCGCACGACTATACTTTCGCTCTGCGCCCGCGCTGGGCCGGCGGCAGGACTGAGGACAGAAAATGAAACTGGCAAGCTTCCTCGCGGGCGACCGCGCCTCCTACGGGGTGGTCGCCCGCGATGCGATCGTCGATCTGGGCGCCAAGTTCGGCCCACGGTATCCGACGCTCAGAACCGCCGTCGCCGCCGGCCTGATTCGCGGCGAGTTCGCCGCAAGCGCCCCCGACCTGCGCTTAGCCGAGGTCACCCTCCTGCCGCCGATCACCGATCCCGGGAAAATCGTCTGCATCGGCCTCAACTATCACGCCCATGCGGCCGAAGGCGGCTTCAAGGTACCGGTGTTTCCCTCAGTGTTCGGCCGTTTTGCCAACACGCTGGTTGCCACGGGCCAGCCTTTGATCCGCCCCGACCACTCGGGCGATTTTGACTTCGAAGGTGAACTTGCGATCGTGATCGGCCGCGGCGGACGTCACATCAAGGCCGCCGACGCCCTAAGGCATGTGTTCGGCTACACCTGCTTCAATGACGGTTCGGTGCGCGACTATCAGTTCAAGCATTCGCTCACCGCAGGGAAGAACCACCCGTCCACCGGCGGACTCGGCCCCTGGATTGCAGACACCAGTGAAATCCCGGATCCGTCAAAGCTGACTCTGGTAACGCGCGTCAACGGGCGTGAGGTGCAGCGCAAGGGCACCGACGACATGATCTTCAGTGTGCCGGCGATCATCGAATACGTGTCGGGCTGGACCGACCTGGAAGCCGGCGACGTCATTGCGACGGGCACGCCGGAAGGCGTCGGCTTCGCACGCAAGCCGCAGCTGTGGCTCAAACCCGGCGATGTCGTCGAGGTGGACATCTCCTCGATCGGCGTGCTGGTCAATCCGGTGGCAGCCGAAGCGCGCTGAGCCATCGGTGCCGGGACAATTCGACCCGAATCGCGCTAGGATACCCGTGTACAGGCCAGGCGCGCCACCGCATCACGGATCGCCCCAATGAACGGATCGCATCATTCCTGAATCGTCTTACGTATCATCAACGGATGCGCCCAAGCATCCCCAACCGGAGCACATCATGATAGGCAAGCTGCGTCATTTTGCACTTTCAGTCGAGGACCCGTGGAAAACCGCGGAGTTCTACATGAACGCCTTTGGCATGAAGAAGGTCGGCGAGGTTGATACCTCCTTCGTGCTCGGGGTCTACCTGAGCGATGGGGTCATCAACATGGCGATTCTCAAGTACAAGAAGGACGAGTTCGCCGGGCCGCTCGGCAAGGACTGGGTGGGCATCCACCACCTGGGCTTCTGGGTGGACGACATCAAGGAAGCGCAGGAACATGTCGCCAAGCAGGGCGCCACCTACTTCAAGGGCGACGCCAAGGAAGACAACTCCTTCTACGAGATCAAGTACACCGACCCGGACGGCACGATTTTCGACATCACCGCCAGTGGCTGGGGCGGTGCGCTGAAGGACGTGACCGGCGCAGCGCCGGCTTCGGCCACCGCCAAACTGAACCGCCCGGATTTGCAGGCCGACCGATCCCAGCTCAAGGTCGCGTCCGGCGGCTAAGCCGGCGGACGGTACGAAATTCGGCACGTCGGCGCGCGCATGCGCGTGCGCCACCGCGCGAAACGAAGCGTCACCTGTCACAAATCACAGTTGGCAGGCCGCGCGAAATACCGCATGCTGGAGGCGGATGTCTCCTCCATCGCGGGAACGATGGTGTTAGCCCCGGCAGGGAAACCTGGCCGGGGCTTGTTTTTGCGGGGCTTGTTTGTGACTTGCTTGCTCTCGCGCTCCCTGCCCGTGCGCCCGCCAAGCGTCTGAACGGCCGGGCGGTCAGCGGAAAAGGCGCTCCTCGGGCGGCGCAATCTCGGTAACCAGGTCGCGCACCAGCGCCTTATTGGCCAGTGGCGCTACCTGCATGGGCCCGGCCACCAGACGGGCGGTACAGGCATAGCCGACCTTGCCGTCGATCTGCATCATGCATTCCTTGCAGGCGTTGGCGTTGATGCAGGAGAAGCGGAACGCAAGGTCCGGGTCGGCATGCACGCGGATCCAGCGCAGGGCGTCGAGCACGGACTGGCCGGGTTCGAAAGGCACGTTGAACACCTGTTCGCGCGGGGCGTCGCCGGGTTCGCCACGGCGGATATGCAGTTCGGCGATTTGGGTTGTCATGCGGCCTCGCGTTGCTGCAGGGCGGCGCGGCGCTTGAGCCGGAGGCCGTCGTCGCGCCATTCGATCACCTGGTTCGCCTCCCACTCAGGCAGCATGCCCGGCAAGTCCTCGCGCTGGTGTGCGCCGCGGCTTTCCTTGCGCGCGATGGCTGCCTCGGCCACGCAGCGCGCCACCAGCAGCATGTTGCGCAGGTCGTACCAGTCGAGCCGCGCCATGTCGTATCCGCCCGCCGCGGGGGGTGGCGCCTCGCCCAGCTCGGCCTGCATGGCGGCGAGTTCGGCGAGCGCGGCGGCCAGCTTGTCGTGGGTGCGGAACGGCCCGACCTTCTCGGCCATAAGCGCCTGCAGGCGCGTCATCAGCGACGCCAGGCCGGAGCGCGACCCGGCGCCCTCCGGGCGGCACAGGGTTGCTGCGCCGGTCACCAGAGACAGGGAAGGCGCATCACCCGCAACCCGCAGGGCGCCCTGCGCGCGCGCATGCGCCGCCGCATGCCGCCCGGCCACTTCGCCGAACACCAGCGCCTCGGTAATCGCATTGCCGGAAAGGCGGTTCGCACCGTTGGCGCCGCCCACCGCCTCGCCGCACGCATACAGGCCGGGTACGCGGGTGGCCATGTCCGGCCCCACCGCCACGCCGCCCATGTGATAGTGGGCGATGGGCGCCACCTCGACGGCCTGGCGCGTCAGGTCGATGCCGTTCTTCGCCAGGCGGTCGATCACCGGCCCGAAATTGCGCCGCAGTTCGGCCTCCGGCACATGGGTGAAGCTGAGAAACGCGCCGCCGGCCGGGCTGCCGCGCCCGGCCTCGACTTCCTTGAAGATGGCATAGGTGGCCACGTCTCGGGTAAGGTTGTAGCGCCCGCTTGCCTCGCGGCCGTAGCGCTCGCTGAATTCGTCGCCGTCGCGGTTGAGCAGGCGCCCGCCGAGCTTGTAGCGGAACGGGTCCCACATGATGGGGTCCATGCCGATCAGGCGCGGCGCCAGGTGGCCGATCGGAAAGAACTGCACGAACTCCATGTCCAGCAGTTCGGCGCCAGCGCGCAGCGCCAGCGCGTAGCCGTCGCCGCCCATGTTGGCCGAGGCGCTGTTGCGCGCGTACAGGCGGGTAAGCCCGCCGGTGGCGATGATGGTGGCACCGGCGCGCAGCGACACCGCCGCGCCGCTGCCCAGTTCGAAGCCCACCGCGCCGGTGGCGCGGCCCGCATGCGTGGCGATATCGGTGATGACGATGTCGCCGATGCGCCGCACCGCCGAAACCGGGTTCAGTTGGGTGCGCAAGGTGCGCGAGACGGCCGGACCGGTGTTGAGAAAGTCCACATAGACGCAGCGCGGCCGGTCATGCCCCGGCGCATGCGCCTGTCGGATATGGCTGCCGTCCTCGGCGCGCGCCCAGCCCACCTTCCACGCATCCATTTCGCGGATGCGCGCCGGACCGTCCTCGACCAGAAGGCGCGCCAGCGCCGGGTCGCACAGTCCGCGCCCCGCGGCCAGGGTGTCATTGAGGTGCGCCTCGGGGGTATCCGGGCATTCCTCGCCCAGGGCCACCGCCACGGTCATCTGCGCCATCACGGTAGCGCCGGCACGCCCGATGAGGCCGCGGTCGACCAGCAGTACGCGGGCGCCGGCACGCGCGGCCGACAATGCCGCGTACATGCCCGCGCCCCCGGCGCCGATCACCAGTACATCACAATCGAGTTCGTTCATAACACGACTTTTACCAGACTTCGCGGCACAGGGTGGGCACCGGCAGGCGGGCACGGCGGAGAGCAGGCCCGTCTCCTGGACGGAGGCGCTGGGCACATCGAGCTTGGCGCGCAGGCTGGCGGCATCGTCGAAAGGCACATTGCACCGCCCCGCGTCCCGTGCCGGTCGACCTTCGAGGCCCCGCATCGGCCCCGCGCGACTCAGCCTGCGGATTCGGCCAGGGTGCGCCGGTAGGTTTCCTGGATGATCCAGGCATCGAAACTGGCGCGATGGCGGTGCTTCTGCATCTCGGCCAGCACCTGGTTCTTGGTCTCGTGCCAGCGCGCCATCTGCGCTTCCGAGAGGATCATCTCCAGCGGGCTGACCCGGAACGTCATTTCCATCTGTGCCTTGTGGAACAGGGTGGTGAGCCAGGGCTTGTCGACCACCCAGCCGTCGGTATAGAGCGTCCTGCCGTCCAGCAGCCTGTTCATGTGAGCGGCCACTTCCGGGATCGGCTTGCCGTAGGTCTCGAGGATGTCGCGGGCGATACGATGCACCTTCTCGGCCTCGCTGTCCCAATGGTCCCAGTCGGCGGCCGGCAGGATCAGCGAGCAGTATTTGGTGTCATCATCAAGAGCGACACCGACCTCGATCGGATAGCTCGCGACGCCGAAGCCGGATGCTTCCACGTCGATGATGTTGGGGACTTTCGGTCCGGCCATGGGTCTGCCTCAGTTTGTTGTTGTTCGGGGTAGCGCGCCCCGTCCCGCCCTGAAGCAAGAGCCGGACCAGAACTGCCGTGCCGAACGGCCTTGCGCTACCGGAGCAGGGCATCACGCCGCCGCGTTGGCAAGCGCCTGCGCGAACGCCGCCGCCGCGAGCGAGTGCGCCTTGCCGAACCCGGTGATCAGTCGCACCGCATCCGGCGTGATGACGAAGAGCGAAAAGTGGCCAAAGCCGAACATGGGCGCGCTTTCGGGAAACCGGTCCAGATAGGCCAGCCGCGCCGCGGCATGGCCCGGGTCGTCGGCCAGGCATTGGCGCGCCTGCCCGGCAATGGCCACCCGCGGCGTCGCCTGTGCCATGGCGCCGGGCACGGGCGGGGCAATCACCAGGAGGCTGACCACAGGATGATTGAGCATGTCGGCGGTGTGGCTGGCCAGGCGGCTGACATGGATGACCATGCCCGCGCCCCGCGGCAGCAGCGCGAACGGCACCATCGAAACCGCCGGCTCACCCTTGTGCAGGGTGGCGAGCGAAGCGACCTGCTGGCCCGCCAGCATAGCCCTGAGCGTTTCGGTATCCGCAGCATCCATGCGACATTTTCGCTCAACGCGCCTCGGGGTGGGGACCTCAGGCGCGACCGGAGACGTGCGCGACAGCCCCCATCCCGAGCAACACCAGCGCGATCCAATCGGCTCGCACGACCGTGGCCACTCCCTCGGTGAGGCTGGCCGCCGATTGCGCGAGGATCAGGAACGATGCGACGCTCGCCACCCCGGCGATGAGCCCGGCCGGCCGCAATTCAGGTCGAAACGCGGCATACACCATAAATCCGGCCAACAGGCCAAACAGCACGGCGCGATGGCGCAACAGCAGTTCCAGGCTCGGGTCGCTTGCGTCGATGCCATAGAGTTGTGCGAGCCTGGGCGCGCCGAGAACGCCCATCACGGGCAGGGCGTGGATCATCGCCACGAGAATGAGGACTGCCGGAACCACGAATCGCATGACTGGCCTTTCATTCAACAGGAAGCGGTGGAAGCAAGCGGCTCGCGCAACCGCCTTGCAGCGTCGTCTGCGCGCGAGGAAGCGCAGGTTCAGGCCGACCGGCCCGCGTGCAGCAGACAGAAGAACGCAGCCCACATGCCGGCGAGCAGCAGGAAACTGGCGAGAAACACCGCGAGCCGATGGCGGACGTCGTTGTACGTGCAATGGATGGCGCTGTGTACGGCGCGCAGCAGCACATAGAGCCAGGCGCAGGCGACCAGCCAGGGCGGCACATGACCCGCGGCAAGGGCGACCGCCGCCAGCGCATAGAACAGGACGGGCACTTCGAACAGGTTTCGAAAGTTGTCGGCTGCCTGGACATTTTCGAGACGGGCGGTCATCGCCAGCGAGGTGGCGAGCGCCTGCGGCGCGATGCGCTTGACGCGCATTTCGCGCACTCGGGTGAACAGCAGCACACCGCCGACGGCCAGCGTGAGGACAACCATGGCCAGGCATGCACCGATCAGCAGGAAGGAGGGGAGCGGCATCGCGGGATTTCCGGTGTTGAATGCACAAGGCTCCTGTTTTAGGGCCGCCGGGCCGGCCGCGCAATAACCTCCGAGGTAATGGACCGGGCCGCCGGTGCGCACGCCCCCGCCGCTCCGGGACCCGGGTTACTCCAGCTTGAGGTTCTTCATCGGCAGGCTGCGCACCGGCTTGCCGGTGGCGGCGAACGCCGCATCCATCACCGCGGGTGCCACCACGCAGATGGTGGGCTCGCCCGCGCCGGCCCAGAATCCATAGGTCGGCACGATCACCGTTTCCGCCGTGGGCATCTCGGCGAAGCGCATGATCGTGTACTCGTCGGGATTGGTCTCGACGATGCGCCCGTTCTCGACGTTGCATTCGCCGTAGAGCGTGGCGGTCAGACCGTAGGCGACCGAGCCTTCCACCTGCGCGGCGATCTGCTGCGGGTTGACCGCATGGCCGCAGTTGAGCGCAAGCACCATGCGATGCACCTTGACCTGGCCGGCAGGGCTCACCGACACCTCCGCCACCGCCTGGCGCGTGTAATCCTGATTGCCGCCGCGGCGATCGAGGCAGTCGACACCTTGGCGTTCGGGCCTTCGTTCCACCGGATCGGCAGCGCATCGAGCGCGGTCTTGGCGGGCCACCAGGTGTCGGCCACCACGGCCAGCGTGGTTTCGTTGACTCGCGCCACCTTCTTTGCGCCGCGGCGGTTTCGGCGGCGCGATGCACCCCGGCGCACCCGCGCTGGTAGGTGCCGCTGCGGCAGATGCTGGTCATCGCGTCGTCGATGTCCTTGTCCGACGGCCCGGGCTTTTTCTTGAACAGGGCCGCCGCGGCCTTGATCTGGCCGGACTGGCAATAGCCGCATTGCGGCACATCGAGCTCCGCCCAGGCCTTCTGCGCCGGACGCGACAGCTTCTGCGAGAGACCCTCGATGGTGACGATCCTGTCGCCCGGCCAAACCGCCGGAACCGGCAGGAAACAGGAGCGCAACACCTCGCCGTTGAAATGTACCGAACAGGCGCCGCACTGCGCCACGCCGCGGCCGTACTTGGTGCCGGTAAGCCCCACCTGTTCGCGGATCCCCCAAGGCAGAGACGTGTCGGGTTCGACATCCACCTCGCGCAGCTTGCCGTTGATATTCAGTTTCGCCATGCCCCTCCCCCTTCTTGCCTGCGACGCGCCCGGCCGGCATCGACCCGCGAGAATCAGCGTAGCGCGTCGCGCAGTCGCATGGAAGCCGCCAGCGGCCGCCCGTCGGCAACGCGCCGGATGAACGGCGCCGCCGACGTCATCGGCTACCATGCGCGCATGCACCCGGCCGCCCCGCCCGCCGCCCCGTCCGCGCCAGCCTCGACGGGAACCATCCTGCGCGCGTGGCGCAGTCGCCGTCGCATGAGCCAGCTCGACCTGGCCGCCGAAGCCGACATCTCGGCGCGCCACCTGAGCTTCCTGGAGACGGGCCGCTCGCGCCCCAGCCGCGACATGGTGTTGCACCTGGCCGAGGCGCTGCGCATGCCGCTGCGCGAGCGCAACGCCCTGCTCATGGCGGCGGGCTTTGCGCCAGTCTTCGGCGCAAGCGCGCTTGCCGACCCGGCGCTGGCGCCGGCGCGCGAAACCATCGAACTGGTCCTGAAGGGCCACGAACCCTATCCGGCGCTGGCGGTGGACAGGCACTGGACGCTGATCGCCTACAACCGTGCGGTCATGCCGCTGCTCGAAGGCATCGACCGCGAGCTGCTGGCGCCGCCGGTCAACGTGCTGCGCCTGTCGATGCACCCACAAGGGCTGGCCCCGCGCATCCTCAACTATGCCGACTGGCGCGCCCACGTGCTGGCCAGGATCCGCCGCGACATCGACCTCACCGCCGATGCGGGCCTGGCCGACCTGCTGGCGGAGCTGAAGAACCTTCCGGTCCCGGAACACGCGCGCATGGCAGCGCAGGTTTCCCATGCATCGCCGGCGATGGTGGTGCCGCTGCGCCTGAGTTCCCCGGCCGGGCCGTTGTCCTTCATCTCGACGATCACCGTGTTCGGCACGCCGGTGGACGTGACGCTTTCGGAGATCGCGATCGAGTCGTTTTTCCCGGCCGATGAGCATACCGCCGGAGTGCTGCGCTCACTGGTCACCTAGACCTGTGGTCAGGGAGCGAAGCGCTCGCGGATGCGCACCGTGCGCTCCAGGGTGTCATTGAATTCCAGCAGCTTCAGGCGCAAATCGGCATCCAGGTCAGGTCGCGCGGCAAAAGCGCGCACTGCGTCAAGCTGAGGTGCGCCATCCTGGCCCGAGATGAAGGCGGAAAGCCAGCTGCCCACGAAGAAGATCTTGTGGCGACGCTTGAGCATCGGCAGGGCGGCAAGCGCACGCTCGAGGAGCGGCGCCGTCAGGCCCGCGTGCTCGATGGCATTCATGGGCGCAAGCGCCTGTTCCATCCAGTCCTCGGCGAGCGATTCGTCGCCGAGAAACTGCTCCAGATAGCGCGCCTTGGTCGCGGCATCGCCACGCGCCGCGCCGGCGGCATAGGCATAGGCCCGGGTGTCCTCGCCGCTGGAACGCCCTGCCTGCGCAGCCAGCAAGGCCTCGGCCTGCGGATGCCCGCGGACGTGGAGGCGTTCGATGATGGCGAAGCGGTCGCGCGGTGCCAGCGGCGCTTCGCCCGCCTTGAGGCTGTCGTCCAGGAGTCGCAGGAGCGCGGCCTGCCCCGACTCGCTCCATGCGCTGTTGATCAGGCTGCGCATGGCCTGCAGGCGTTCGCCGTTCGCAGGGGCGCGCGCCATGCGCTCCAGCAACGCCGCCTCGAATTCGCCGGCCAAGGCGTCGCGCTGCGCGTCCGACAGCCAGGCGCGGAACGCATAGGTCATGCGCGACAGCAAGCCGGCATAGGTGATGGCATCGCGCTCTGCCGGCATCACGCGCAGGGTGAAGCGCAGGAAATCCAGCGGTGCCAGGCGCGCGTCGCGCACCTCTTCCCACAGCGCGTCATAAGCCAGGGCACGGGTGAGGTTGTCGGCGAGCAGTTCGGGGTATGCCGTGACGGCGGCGATGCTTTGTGCATCGAGCAGGAAGCGCGCGTAGCCAAGATCCCCCGCGTTGGGCACCACGATCGCCGGCCGCGCTGCGGGCGGCACAGGCAGGATTGCGCGCCCGCCTTCGAGGACGAGCGGCACCCGCGTCGCCTTGGCATCGGCTGCGATCAGTGCATACTCGACGCGCATCGGCCACAGGCCGCCTTCGCCCAGCGTGTCGTTCTGCGTGACGACCCAGTCGCCATCGGCGTTTTGCGGACGCTCGAGACGAACGGTCGCAAGCCCGCGCCGACTGACCCACGCCTCGGCCCAGGCCGCCAGGTCGCGTCCGCTTTCGCGCTCGAACGCGCGCACCAGGTCGCGCCATTCCAGGTTGCCGTAGGCATGTTCGCGCACCACGCCGCGCACCGCGCGCTCGAACACCGCGCGGCCGAGGTAGGTCTCGGCCTGGCGCAGCACCGCCGGCGCCTTGGTATAGACGATCGCCCCGTAGGCGGACTTGGCGTCGGCCAGATTGGCGAGCGGCTGGTGAATGGCGGTGGTGCCCGGTGTTGCATCGGAACGGTAAGCGGCCAGCTTGGACTGGCGCAGCGCATTCCAGGCGTCGAACTCCGGCAGCAGCACCTCCATGGCGCGCGCGGCGGCGAAATTGGCGAAACCCTCCTTGAGCCACAGGTCATCGAACCAGCGCATGGTGACCAGGTTGCCGAACCACTGGTGCGAGTTCTCGTGCAGGATCGTGTTGGCGCGGCGCAACCGGTCGGTTGCCGTCGGCGGGGCGCGGAACAGCATGGATTCCTCGCGCAGGAACACGGCACCGGCATGCTCCATGCCGCCGTAGGGAAACTCGGGCAGCAGCACCAGGTCGTGCTTGTCGAACGGGAATACGTGTTCGAAGTAGCGCACGAAAAACGCGTTGGATTCGCGCGACAGCCGCAACAATTCGGGTGCTTCGCGCTCGGCGCGCCCGCGCTGCGATTGCCGCACCAGGAGGCGCGTGCCGCTCGGGTACCCGGCCTCGGTGAGCGTGGCAAAGGGCCCGGCCGCAAAGGCGAACAGGTAGGTTGGCAGCGGTCGGGTCGGGGCGAATTCGTGGCGCACCGCGTCGCCCGCAGGCGTTTGCCTGAGCGGCACGCCGTTGCCGACCGCCTGCCAGCCGGCGGGCACCGTCAGCGCCAGCGACCACACCGCCTTCAGGTCCGGCTGGTCAAAACAGGGGAACACGCTCGAGGCATCGGCAGGCACAAACAGCGAATACACGTAGCGGGCACCGTCGGTGGCATCGACATGGCGGGTCAGCGCGCTACCGGCTCCAGTGATGGGCGCGCCGAATTCGAGCACCACCTCGTTGCGCCCGGCGCGCAGCAGCGTCGCAGGGAGCATCAGGTGCTCGTTGAGAACCTGCGCTTCGAGGACCCGGCCATTGACCATCAGCGCCCCGACGGCACCGCCCGGCGCAGGACGGTAGTCGAGCACAACCGCGCCGGCAGCCGCGAGATCGAAGCGCAGGGTCAGCCGGCCACGGAAAGCATCCGCCGTGGCCGGCACCGAGGCGTCGATGTCATAGCGCAGGTTTTTCACTTGCGCCGCGCGCTCGCGCGCGAGGGCGCGCCCAACCCCGGGTTCGGGCGATGCCACGGCAGCGCTCGCGGGACCGGACATGTTCAGTGCCAGGAGCGCGGCCAGTAGCAAGCGCAGCATCGGCCGTAATTCAACGCATCAGAAATCGCAGCCCTTGGCCTTGAGTGTCGCGTCCACCCAGGCGCGGTCAGCCTTGCCCTTGCGGATGGCGGCCAGCACGGCGTCCTCCTCCTTGGCCTTGGCCTTTGCAGCCTTGAGCACTTCCGCCGCGATATCCACCGGCACGGCGACCACACCGTCCTCGTCGCCGACGACGATGTCGCCCGGGCATACCACCATGCCACCCACCGAGATCGGCACATTGATCTCGCCGGGGCCATTCTTGTACGGGCCGCGATGGGTCACGCCGCGCGCATACACCGGGAACTTGTTGGCCGCGATCGCGCCGGAGTCGCGGATGGCGCCGTCGATGATGATGCCTTCCACGCCGCGCTTGGCCGCCAGCGTAGTCATGATCTCGCCGATGATGGCCTGGCTCATGTCGCCGCCGGCCGCCACCACGATGACGTCGCCCGGACCGGCCATGTCGATGGCCTTGTGCACCATCAGGTTGTCGCCCGGCGGCACCCGCACGGTGATGGCCTGGCCCAGCATGTGGCCGCCCTTGTGCATGGGGTCTAAGCCGTCGCCGCCTGGCAGGCGGTTCATGCAGTCCGACAGGTGCGCGACCACGACATTGCGGAACTGGCGGATGAGGGCGGCGGGGGCGCGCCTGGGCGCGGGCAGGATGCGAAAACCGATGTTGGCCATGGCGTGTGTGTTCCGGATTTGTTGTGGATGAACAGGCGCGCATTGTGCCTTAAGGCGTGCGGGAAGCGGGATTCGCGGTCCGATCCCGGCGCGCCCGTGGCGGCCGGCGTTGGTATGCTTCGCCCCACCATGAAACGCCCGCCCGCAGTGCCCCGGTCATGAAACCGCGCGACATCATCGACCTCATGCTGCTGGGCGCGATCTGGGGCGCCTCCTATCCGCTCATGCGCATCGCCACCCCGGAATTCGGGCCGTTTGCGCTGAACCTGCTGCGGGTCGGCATCGGCGCGGCCTGCCTCCTGCCGCTGCTGCACGGACGTGGCGGGCTTGCCGCGGCGCGCGGCCATGTCGGCGCGATCTGCGTCGTCGGCGTGATCAACACGGCCCTGCCATTCGTGCTGCTGGCCTATTCCACCCTGCACCTTTCGGCCGGTTTCGCCGCCATTCTCAACACCGCCGCGCCGCTGTGGGGCGCGATCGTCGCCTGGCTGTGGCTTGGCGACCGCTTGAACGCTGCGCGAATCGCCGGCCTGGGCATCGGCTTCGCAGGCGTGGCCACCCTGGTATGGGGCAAGGTCGCCATCAGTTTCGAAGGTACCTCGCTGGCCATCGCCGCTTCTCTTGCCGGCACGCTGATGTACGGGATCGCCGGCAGCTACACCAAAAAACGCCTGACCGGCGTGGCCCCGCTCGCGGTGGCGGCGATCAGCCAGGTGGCGGCCACCCTGGTGCTGTTGCCGCTGGCCATGGCGACCTGGCCCGCCGCGCCGCCCTCGGGCAAGGCCTGGGCCGGCGTGCTGGTGCTCGGCATGATGTGCACGGGCGTGGCCTACATCCTCTACTTCCGCCTGATCGCCAACGCCGGCCCGGCGCGCGCGATCGCGGTATCGTTCCTGATCCCCGCCTTCGCCCTGGCGTGGAGCGGGCTGTTCCTGGGCGAGGTGCCGACGCCGCGCATGCTGGCCGGGTGCGTGGTCACCCTGCTAGGCACGGCGCTAGCCACCGGCATGGTCGGCGGCCGCAAGCCGGCGGCGGCGGCACGACCCAGGCCGGGTACTACCTGATCGTCGCATCGCGCACGCCCTGCGCCACCGCCTTGATCTGGTCGTTCTCGGCGCGACGCCGAGCGATTTCGTCCGGGGACAGGCGCGCAGCGTTGAGGTAATCCAGGCGCCACTCGGCCGGCCCCGCCCAGCGCAAGGGGTTCTGCACGGTGGTGCGCGGCGCCACCGCGGATTCCAGCACCTTGAGCGCCAGTTCGAGCGTGCTGTCGCAGGCCTCCGGCTCGTTGGGGCGGCCGGCGGCGTTGCCGAGCGGGAAGTCGCTGAACAAAAAACGCGGCACGCCCACATGCTCGACGATGTCCTTGGCGGCGCCCATGATCACGGTGGCAATGCCGTTGGCCTCAAGATGGCGTGCGGTGAGGCTCATGGTCTGATGGCACACCGGGCAGTTGGGCACCAGCACGGCGCAATCGACCGCGTCTTCCCTGAGATAGGCCAGTACCTCGACGCAGTCCGATTCAAGGGTGTGGCGCTGGCTGCGATTGGTGGGTACGCCTACGAAACGCGGCGCGACCGCGCCGATGCGCCCGGCCGCCGCGGCGCGGCGCAGGGCCGCCAGGGGAAACCAGGCGTTGACATCATCGACCGCGTGCAGACGGTCCACCGCCACGTGGGAGACGCGCAGGTCGTGGTCCGCCGCGCTGTCGCCGACATAGGGCTTGTAGAACTTGGCCGCCGCGTTGTAAGGCGAACGCACGGTCTGTTCGCCCTTGCCGGGTTGATAGGGCGCCGCGGTGGTGAGCAGGGCCACGCGCGAGCGCGCCAGCGGTTTGGCCAGCGGCGCGAACGGCACGTCGATGTAATGCGCGTAGCGGTACGGATTGCCGTAGCCCAGCACGTCGTACCAGTCATGGGTGCGCTGTATGTAGCGGATCGGCTGGTCCCAGTCCGGGGCGAAGTCGATCTCGGGCATGGTCTGGGTCATGGACTTTTCCTCACCGCACCTGCAACACAAGCTTGCCGGTATGCGCCCGCGACTCCAGTCGCTCATGCGCCTTGCATGCCTCGGCCAGCGGATAGACGCTGTCGATCACCGTGCGAATGCGCCCGCCGGCATACAGGGGCCAGACCCGCTCGCGCAATTCCTGGCCCAGGCGCGCCTTGTAGGCGATGCTGCGCGGCCGCAACAGCGAGCCGGTGAGTTTAAGGCGCTTACGCATCACCAGCGAGAAATCGAGGCCCGCATCGCTGCCGCGCGAGGTGCCGATCACCGCCAGCCGGCCGTCCAAGGCCAGCACGTTCACGTCACGCGGGATGTAGTCGCCACAGATGATGTCGAGGATCACGTCCACGCCCTTGCCGCCGGTGAGCCCCGGCAACACCGTGGCGAAGTCTTCCTTCCGGTAATCGATGGCACGCCTGGCGCCCAGGCTTTCGCAAGTGGCGCATTTTTCCGGACCGCCCGCGGTGGCATAGACCTCGCTGCCCAGGGCGGAAGCGATCTGGATGGCGGTCACGCCGATGCCGCTGGTGCCGCCGTTCATCAGGAAGCGCTCGCCGGGCTTGAGGCCGCTTTCCACATAGACATTGCTCCATACCGTGAAACAGGTTTCCGGCAGGGACGCCGCCTGCAGCATGGAAAAACCCGGCGGGATCGGCATGCAGTGTTCGAAGCGCGCCAGGCAGTATTCGGCGTAGCCACCGCCGCGCACGAGGGCGCAGGACCTGTCGCCCGCCTTCCAGCCGGTGACGCCGGCGCCGCAGGCCTCGATCACGCCGGCCACCTCCAGTCCCGGCAGGTCGGTCTCGCCCGGCTCTATCGGGTGCGAGCCGTGCTGGCGGTGGTGCACGTCGTGGCCGTTGACGCCGGCGGCATGCACGCGGATCAACACCTCGCCTGGGCCGGGCTCGGGACGCGGCCGTTCCACCAGCGTCAATACTTCCGGACCGCCGGCGCGGCTGACTTCGACAACTTTCATGGTGCGGGGCATGGGGCGCTCGCTTCACGCATGGGGGAGGGGCGCAGTGTAATGGGAAGGGGCAGCGCGTGATGACAACGCGCGAGGCGGCCGTGGCCGCGCCGGTTCGGTCGGGCGAGCGACGGTTTTTTCCTGGCCGCCGCCGGCGCTCACGCTATGATGCAAGCTCCCGGAAAAAACGTACGCGAATGACGATACAGGCATGACAGCGACCCACATTCTCATCAGCGGCGGCGGCTTGGGCGGCCTGGCGGCCGCCATCGCGCTGGCCGAGCACGGTTTCGATGTCACCGTGCTGGAAAAGGCGGCCGAATTCACCGAGATCGGCTACGGCATCCAGATGGGCCCGAATGCGACCCGCATCCTCAAGAAGTACGGCCTGTGGGAGACCGTCGCGCCCACCGCGGTATTCCCCGAGGCGATGGTGTTCCTCGACGCGGTGGACATGCAGGAATGGGCGCGCGTGAACTTCAATGACGCCTTCCAGGCGCGCTTCCGCCACCCCTACATCGTGATCCACCGGCGCGACCTGCTGGGCGCCTGGCTGGCGGCCTGCGAACGGCATCCGCGCGTCACCCTGCTGACCTCCAAGGGCCTGAAGTCGGTGCATGACCACGGCAGCCATGTGGAAGTCGAGTGCGAGGACGGCTCGCGCTTTTCCGGCCGCTGCCTGGTCGGCGCCGACGGGCTGCTCTCGCCCACACGCGCCTACGTGGCCGGCGAGGCCGAACCGCGCGTGACCGGCTTTCTGGCCTACCGCGGCGTGATTCCCATCGGAAAGGTGATGGACCATACCTATGACCGCTGCGTGATCGGCTGGTTCGGCCACAACATCCATCTGGTGCAATATGCGCTGCGCGCCGGCGACGTGCTGAACAATGTTGCAGTGTTCGGCAGCCCGGCCTTCGCGCGGGGCGAGGCGGCGTTCGGCAGCCCGGCCGAAATGGAGGCGATGTTCCGCACCGCGCATCCCAAGGTACAGGAAATGCTGCAATACATCAGTCGCGACCGCAACTGGATGATGCGCGACCGCGAGCCGATCAAGAACTGGACGCGCGGCAACGTCACCCTCCTGGGCGACGCGGCGCATCCCACCCTGCAGTATCTGGCGCAGGGTGCGTGCATGGCCTTCGAAGACGCGGTCGTGCTGGCCGGGCGCCTGGCCGCCTCCCCGGATGACCCCAACCGCGCCTTCCTTTCCTACCAGGAGGCGCGCTACCTGCGCACCGCGCGCGTACAGCTGACGGCGCGCGCCTTCGGCCAGGTGCTGCATGCCGGCGGCGTGGTCCGCGAACTGCGCAATTCCCTGTACCGTGGTCGGGCGCCGGATTCGTTTTTCCACGAGATCGACTGGATCTACCGCGGCATTCCGGAGACCGAGCTCTAGGCGCGCGTAGCGCTGTGTCTGTGCGCTACACTTGTAAAAGCTTGACCCAAAAAGGAGACACCGCATGACCAATACCCGCCGTCGCCTGATTCTCGGCACCGCGTCCGCGGCTGGCATCGCCGGCTTTCCGGCAATCGTCCGCGCCCAGCAGAAATTTGAAGTCAAGGTGGCCAATTTCGTCGGCCCGCAGCACTTCCAGTCGCAGTGGCTGGTGAAGTGGGGCGAAACGCTGGAGAAAAAGTCCAATGGCCGCCTGACCTTCAAGCATTTCCCCGGCGCCCAGATGGGGCCGACCCCCAAGCACTTCGATTTCGCGCGCGACGGCACCGCCGAGATCGCCTACATCCTGCATGGCGCGACGCCCGGCCGCTTCCCGCTGACCGAACTGGTCAACAGCCCCTACCTGGTGCAAAGCGCGGAACACGGCATCAGGATCCTCAACGA
>CANGUJ010000029.1 GCA_947456845.1 Burkholderiales bacterium
CCGCGCCGGTGGTGGCGCGGCTGGCCGCCGAGATGCAGAAGTTCCAGCAGACCCAGGAGTTCCGGGACTTGCTGGCCAAGTTCGGCATGGAACCGTGGGGCCCGATGAGTCCCGCGGAGTTTGCCGCCTATGTGAAAAACGACATGCCGCGCTGGGCCGAAGCCGTGCGTGTCTCGGGTGCGAAGGTGGATTGACCATGGGACTCGAAGTCATACCGATCAACGGTTTCATCGGCGCGGAGATCCGCGGCGCCGACCTGGCGCGGCTCGACGACGCGATGTTCAAGGTGCTGCATGACGCGCTGGTGCAGTACGAGGTGCTGGTCATCCGCGACCAGAAGGCGATGACGCTCGACCACCAGATGGCGTTCGGCGCGCGCTTCGGACCCCTGTCGATCCATCCGTTCTCGCCCAACATGGAAGACAAGCCCGAGGTCATCCTGCTCGACTACTCGGCCGACCATCCGGCGGCGCGCACCGACATCTGGCACGCCGACGAGACCTTCCGCCCCAACCCGCCGATCGTCACCATCCTGCGCGCTCGCATCATCCCCGAGCGCGGCGGCGACACCTGCTTCTCCAGCATGACGGCGGCCTATCGCGGCCTGTCCGAGCGCATGAAGCAGCACATCCACGGGCTCGAGTGCCAGCATGACTTCAAGCCCTGGCGCAACCTGTTCGAAGGCTCGCCGGCACTGCGCGCGAAGCTGCGCGAACTGGAAGACGAGTTTCCCAATCCGTGGCATCCGGTGGTGCGGGTGCATCCGGTGTCGGGCAGGCGCGCGATCTACGTCAACCGCCAGTTCTCGGTGCGCATCAAGGGCCTGAAAAGCGACGAGAGCGCCGCCCTGCTGGAATTCCTCTACGCCCAGGCGGCGGTGCCGGAATACCAGTTGCGGGTCAAATGGCAGCCCGATACGGTGGTGCTGTGGGACAACCGCTCGCTCCTGCACTATGCGCCGCACGACTACTACCCGCAGCGCCGCAGCATGGAGCGCGTGACCGTCACCGGCGACATCCCGATCGGCGTCACCGGCGAGTACACCCCCGAGACGGTGGCCGGCAACGGCATGGTCAACCCGACCGAAGCGCCGAAGAAGCCCCCGAAGCGCCACTTCGAGCGCACCGCCTGATGCGCATCTGCATTTTCGGCGCCGGTGCCATCGGCGGCACGCTCGGCGTGCGCCTGGCGCAGGCTGGCCATGAGGTGAGCCTGGTGGCGCGCGGCGCGCATCTCGCCGCCATGCGCACGCACGGCCTGACGTTGCTGAAGGGCGGGGCGCGCCACAGCGTGCGCCTCCCGGCCGTCGACGACCCCGCCCAGCTGGGTGTGCAGGATCTCGTGGTCATCGCCATGAAGAGCCACAGCCTGCCGGGCGCGGTCGAGGGCCTCGCGCCGCTGCTGGGGCCCGATACGGCGGTCCTGAGCATGATGAACGGCATTCCCTGGTGGTTCTTCGACGCCTGGGGAGGCGCCCACGCCGGCCTTGCGGTCAAGGCCTGCGATCCGGATGGACGCATAGCCCGTGCCGTCGCCCCGTCGCGGGTGGTGGGCGGGGTGGTTTTCATGGCCGCCGACGTGCCCGAGCCCGGCGTGGTGCGCCACAATTCAGGCAACCGCCTGGTGATCGGCGAGCCCTCGCACCGGCCTTCGGCGCGCGTCGCCGCTCTCGCGGCCGCGCTGTGCGGCGCGGGTTTCGAGGCGGTTGCCAGCGACAGCATCCGCCGCGACATCTGGCAAAAGCTGCTCGGCAACCTGTGCTTCAACCCGGTGTCGGTGCTCGCAGGCGCCTCCACCGACCTGATGCTCGCCGACCGCTACATGTGCGCCATGTTCGCGGCCATGATGCGCGAGGCCATGACCCTGGCCGCGGCGCTCGGGCTCGACATGGACGTGGACCCGGAAAAACGCATGGACCAGACGCGCAAGCTGGGCGCCATCAAGTCTTCCATGCTGCAGGACGCGGAGGCGGGGCGGCCGATCGAACTCGACGCGATCGTCGGCAGCGTGGTGGAAATCGCAGCGCATGTCGGCGTGCCGACGCCGTTCGTCGATGCGGTGTACGGCACGCTGCGGGTGCGCGCCGCCAACCTCGGCCTGTACCCCGGGCCATGAGGACGCGCATCACGGAGCTCCTGGGCATCCGCCTGCCGATCGTGCAGGCCGGCATGAGCTGGGCCTCTTCCAACGCGGCCCTGCCGCTGGCGGTGGCGAGGGCGGGCGGGCTGGGCGTGATCGCGGCCGGGCCGATGCGTCCGGACGCGCTGCGCGCGGCTATCTGCGACGTGCGCGCCGGCACCGACGCACCGTTCGCCGTGAACGTGCCGCTCTACAACAAGGATGCCGCAGCCTACCTGGACATCGTCGAGGAGGAGCGGGTGCCCATCATCATCGCCTCGCAGGGCGGCCCGAAGGCGCACCTGGCGCGCTTCCACGCCATGGGCGTCAAGTGGCTGCATGTGGTGGCTTCACCGGCGCATGCGCAAAAGGCCGAGGACGCCGGCGTCGACGCGCTGGTGGTGGTCGGCGCCGAAGCGGGCGGCCATCCGCCGCCCGACGAGGTGGGCACGCTGGTGCTGGTGCGGGCGGTCGCGCGCGCGGCGACGCTGCCCATCATCGCCGGCGGCGGCGTGGCCGACGGCCACGGCATGGCGGCATTGATGGCGCTGGGGGCGGACGCGGTGCAACTCGGCACGCGCTTCCTGATGACCCCGGAGGCGGGCGTGCACGACGCCTACAAGGCGGCCGTGCGCGATGCAGGGCTGGCCGATACCGCGCTGGTCGGGCGCGGCGGCTTGCCGATCCGCATGCTGCGCAATGCCTTTGCCGCGGCCTACCAGGCGGCGGTCGCCGCGGGCGCCGGCGCGGAGGAACTCAAGACCCTGTTCGCCAGCCGTTCGCTCAAGGACGCCGCCCTGCGCGGGGATGTCGAGTGGGGCAAGACCGAGGCCGGGCAGAGCGCCGGCCTGATCGATGACATCGTTCCCGCAGGCGCACTGGTGGCGCGCCTGATGGATGAGTTGCGTGAAGCCATCAACGACCTGAATGGAAAGCTGAAATGAGTGACCTGCTGGTAGTCAAGGACCGCAGCGGCGTGCGCCTGATCGTCATGAACCGACCGGACAGGCGCAACGCCCTCAATACCGACCTCACGCGCGAGCTGCTGATCTCCCTGGAGGATGCCGACGACGACGAGGCCGTCGGCGCGGTGGTGCTGACCGGCGCCGGGCCGAGCTTCTGCGCGGGCGCCGACCTCGCGGAATTCAAGGATCTCACGCCCGAGCGCGCCCACCTGGTGGAGGCGCGCGCCCGGCTCACCGCCAACCTGCACGGCATATTCAGGCTGATGAAGAAGCCGGTGGTCACCGCCATCAATGGCGCGGCCATGGGCGGGGGCGCCGGGCTCGCCCTGGCGGGCGACATGGCGGTGATGGGCGAGACCGCCAAGCTGGGCTTCCCGGAGGTTACCCACGGCATCGTCGCCGCGATCGTCATGTCCAACCTGGTGCGTCAGTGCGGCCGCAAGGCGGCCTTCGAGCTGGTGGCGCTGGGCCAGCCCATCGTCAGCCTGCGCGCGCTGGAACTGGGCATGGTCAACCGCGTCGTGCGCAACGAGGATGTGGTCAAGGAAGCCGTGGCGATCGCCGAACGGCTGGCCGGCGTGAGCCGGCCGGCCATGGCCCTGACCAAGCAGCTGTTCCATGAGGTATCCGAGCTGCCGTTCGACGCGGCGCTGGAAAAAGGCCGCGAGGCCAACGAGCGCATGCGCGGGTTTCGCCAGGCCGGCGCATGATCAAGACCGTTTCGCTGCTCACCCGCAAGGCGGGCATGAGCCATGATGAATTCGTCGACCGTTGGGTCAACGAGCACGCGCCGCTGGCGCATGCGGTGCCGGGCCTGCGCCGCTATGTCTTGACGCTCATCGAATCACAGCCCGAGCGCGCCGACATTCCGTCGCATGACATCGAGGTCGATGGCATCGCCGAACTCTGGTACGACGATCTGGAGGCCATGCGCGTCGCCGCCGCCACGCTCGAGATGCGGGCGCTGCGCGCGCACGGCGCCGAGATCATCGGCCGCATCAAGAACTATGTCACCACCGAGAAGCAGGTGATTCCCGCGCCTCACGGTGCGAACTGAGGCTAACCGAGGGAGACTGCAATGCCGCGCTTTGCATTCCTGTTGCGCGCCGTCGCCGCGCCCCTGCTGCTGGCGCTAAGCGGCGCCGCGGTTGCGCAGCAGGCCTGGCCCAGCCGTCCGATCCGTCTGATCGCGGTCTTTTCCGCCGGCAGCACCGTCGACATCATGGCGCGTACCATCGCGCCGCCGCTTGCCGAACTGCTCGGGCAAAGCGTGGTGGTCGAGAACAAGGGCGGCGCTGGCGGCAACATCGGCGTGGACGCGATCGCCAAGGCGGTCCCCGACGGGTACACGGTCGGTATTGCCACCACCGGGCCGCTGGCCATCAATCCGCACCTCATGGCGAAGATGCCCTACGATCCCCTGAAGGATGTGGCGCCGGTGGTATTGCTGGCCGTCGGCCCCAACGTCATGGTGGTGCACCCTTCGGTACCGGCAAAGACCATCGGCGAGCTCATCGCGCTGGCGAAGGCGAAGCCCGGCTCGCTCAGCTACGGCTCGTCCGGCGTGGGCAGCACCAACCATCTGGCGGGCGAACTGTTCCGCGCGATCGCCGGCGTGGATCTGGTGCATGTGCCCTACAAAGGCAACCAAGAGGCGTTGACGGACGTGCTTTCAGGACAGATCCAGATCCTTTTTTCGGGTCTGCCGCCGATCGCCTCCAACCTGCAGTCCGGGCGCATCCGCGCGCTGGTGGTGGCCGGGGACAAGCGCCTGTCGGCCATTCCCGACGTGCCCACGGTGGCCGAGGCCGGACTCAAGGGCGCCGAGGTGATGCCCTGGTACGGCGTGATCGCCCCGGCAGGCACGTCGAACGACATCGTCAACCGGCTCAACGAGGCGGTCGCGCGGGTGATGGCGCGGCCCGAGGTGCGCGCCAAGTTCCAGGCCACCGGCTCCGAGCCGGCGGTGGGCACGCCGGCCGAGTTCGGCGCGCTGATCCGCACCGAGGGCACGCGCTGGCGCGACGTAATCCGCCGCGCCAACATCAAGCTCGAGTGAGGTTGCCATGAAGCCTTTGCAGGGCATCACCATCCTCGACCTGTCGCGTGTGCTGGCCTGCCCGTTCGCCAGCATGATCCTGGCCGAGATGGGGGCCGCCGTCATCAAGGTGGAGCAGCCCGGCGAGGGCGATGAGACGCGCGGCTTCGAACCCTTCGCCAGCGCATCCGGCGGCAGCGAATCGGCCTATTTCATGGCCTTCAACCGGTCCAAGCGCTCCATCACGGTGAACCTGCGCGCGCCGGAAGGCCAGGCGATCATCCGCGAACTGGCCGCGCAGGCGGACGTGTTCGTGGAGAATTTCCCGGTCGGCACGCTCAGGCGCTACGGCCTGGATTACACCGCCATCCGCGCGGTGAACGAGCGCATCGTCTACGCCTCCTGCACCGGGTTCGGCCAGACCGGGCCGTATGCCAAGCGCAAGGGCTACGACACGGTCTTCCAGGCCATGGCGGGGCTCATGAGCCTGACCGGTGAGCGCGGCGGCGGGCCGGTCAAGCCCGGCCTGCCGGTGGCCGACCTGACCTCGGGCCTGTGGGTGGCCATCGCCATCCTCTCGGCCCTCCAGGGGCGGCATTCAACGGGGCAGGGCTGCCACATCGATTTCTCGATGATGGATGGCCAGGTGGGCCTGCTTTCGCTGGCCGCGGCGCGCTTCTTCGCATTGGGCGAGGTGCCGCCGCGCCTGGGCACCGAGCATCCGGGGCGTGTGCCGTCGGCCACCTTCAAGTGCGCGGACGGCAAGTGGCTGCACATCACCTGCAGCGACCAGCACTGGATGCCGCTCATGAAGGTGTTGAAGCTGGAGGACTGGGGCGGCGAGGCCGCGCTGCAGGACAACGCCGTGCGGGTGGCGCGCCGCGATGAGGTGATGGCGAAACTCACCGAGGCCATCGCCCAATGGCAGCGCGACGAACTCGGCGCCGCCTGCGACGCCGTCGGCGTGCCGGCCGGGCCGATCAATCATGTGGACGAGGTGTTCGCCGACCCGCATGTGGCCGCGCGCGGCATGCGTGCCAGCTTCGAGCACCCCGTCGTCGGCCGCTTCGACTGCGTGCCGCTGCCCTACAAGTTCGACGGTTTCGACAATCCCGCGCATGAGCGTCCGCCGCTCCTGGGCGAGCATACCGACGACATCCTGTCCACCCGGCTGGGCAAGAGCGCAGCCGACATCGCGGCCCTGCGCGCGGCCAAGGCGATCTGAACATGACAAGCACCCTCCTGCTGGACACAAGGGATGGCGTGGCCACCCTCACGCTCAACCGCCCCGAGGCGCGCAATGCGCTCAACAACGCCATGTGCGGCGACCTGCTCGCGGCGCTCATGTCCCTGGCCGCGGACGAGTCGGTGCGGCTGGTGTTCATCCGCGCCAACGGCCCGGTGTTCTGCGCCGGCGCCGACCTGAAGGAGCGCCAGGGCATGGATGACGACGCCGTGCGTGCGCGGCGCATCAGGGCCTTTGCCGCCTACCACGCGATCGAATCCCTGCCCATGCCGGCCGTCGCGGTGGTCGAGGGGCCGGCGGTCGGGTCGGGGTGCGAGATCGCCGCGGCCTGCGACTTCATCATCGCCACCGAGCGCGCGAGCTTTCGCACCCCCGAGGCCTTGTGGGGCACGGTGGGCGCCACCCAGCGCCTGCCGCGCATCCTCGGCAAGCGCCTGGCCAAGGACATGATGTTCACCGGCCGCACCCTGTCGGCCGCCGAGGCGGTCGAGGCGGAACTGGTGTCGCGGCTGGTGGGCGCGGAGGCGCTCGATGCGACGCTGGCCGAGATCGCCGCGACGATCGTCAAGGCCCCCCCGGCGGCGCTGCGCCTGGCCAAGGCCACCGTCGATCGCGGGCTCGAACTCGATCCCAAGGGCGCGCTGGCCACCGAGATCCTCGCCATCGAGGAAAACCTGGCGCGCAACAACTGGCGCGCGGGCATCGGCGCCTTTGGCGGCGGCGCGGCATGAGCGCGACCTGGCAGCCGCGCGTGCTGCGCGAGGTGCTCGAGGCGGCGGTGGCGCTCGGGGCGGACCGCGAGGCGCTGGTCACCGACCGCATGCGCCTGACCTACGGCGAACTGCAGGCCAAGTCGGTCAAGGCCGCGCGCGCGCTCTTCGCCCTGGGGGTGCGGCGCGGCGATCATATCGGCATCCTGATGGGCAACAACGCCGCCTGGATCACGCTGTACTTCGGCGCCGCCATGATCGGCGCGGTGACGGTGCCGGTCAACACCCGTTTCAAGGCCGCCGAACTGGCGTTCTGCCTCAGGCAGGCCGACGTGAAGGTGCTGTTCCTGGCGGACCGCTTCCTGGGCATCGACTTCACGGGCTTCCTGCGCGAGGCGGAACCGGCGGTGGACACGCGGCTGCCGGGCGCGGCCCTGCCGGTGCTCTCGCAGGTGGTGGTGATGGGCGAGGACGTGCCGGCGGCGGGTCTGGCCTGGCGCGCTTTCCTCGAGGCCGCCGGCACGATCGACGCGGCAAGCTTCACCGCCGCCGCGGCGCGGGTCACGCCGGAGGATCCCCTCCTCATGCAGTTCACCTCCGGCACCACCGCCTATCCCAAGGGCGTGCTGCTTACCCATCACAACATGCTGCGCAACGCCTGGGCCGCCGGCACGCGCATCGGCATACTGCCGACCGACCGCTACTTCAACTGCCGGCCCTTCTATCATGTGGCCGGCACCACGCTCTCGCTGCTGGCGGCGGTGAGCTTCGGCGCCACGCTGGTGACCCTGCCGGCCTTCGAGGCGGGCGCCGCGCTGAAATGCCTGGCCGACGAGCGCTGCACGCTCACCAGCGGCAACGACACGCTGTTCCAGATGATGATGAGCCATGCCGATTTCGACCCGGCGAAGCTGCACCTGCGCGGCGGCTGGTCGGCGGCAGGTCCGCAGACCATGCGCAAGATCATCGACCGCATGGGCATGAAGGCGGTATGCGCTGCTTACGGCCTTTCTGAGGCCTCGCCCAATGTGGTGATCAACGACCACCGCGACGCGGAGGACCTGCGCGTGCACGGCAAGGCGATGCCGCATGAGGGGGTCTTCGTGCGCGTAGCCGACCCTGCCACCAATGCGCCCCTGTCGGCCGGCAGCCAGGGCGAGATCCAGGTGCGCGGCTGGAACGTGATGAAGGGCTACTACAAGAACGACGAGGCCAACGCCAAGGTATTCACCCCCGACGGCTGGCTGCGCACCGGCGACCTCGGCATGCTGGATGCCGAGGGCCGCCTTTCCATGGTGGGGCGGCTCAAGGACGTGTTCCGCGTCGGTGGCGAGAACGTCGCGCCGGCCGAGGTCGAGGAGGTGCTGCTCGGCCACGCCGCGGTGGCCACCGCCCAGGTGGTGGGGGTGCCGGACGCGCGCCTGGGCGAGGTGCCGGCGGCGTATGTCACCCTGAAGGCGGGCATGGCGGCCGGGGAAGAGGAACTCATCGCCTGGTGCAAGGCGCGCGCCGCCAATTTCCGCGTGCCGCGTTACCTGCGCATCGTCGCCGACTTCGAGGCCATCGGCATGACCGGCAGCGGCAAGGTGCAGAAGGTGAAGCTGCGCGAGCATGCGATGCGCGAACTGGGGCTGGCGGCCTGATGGCGCCGCGCGCCGGTGCGGGCCGCGCGGGCGCCGGGCCCGAAGGAGGACCGGGCGTGCGGGTCGCGCTCGAGCGCTGGTCCCTGCACTTCTATTCGCTGCCCTACAGGCGCGAGATCGTGTGGGCCAATGCGGTCGAGCGCGCCGGCTTGTTCGCCCTTCTGGTGCTCGAGGGCGACAACGGCGCGCGCGGCGTCGCCGAAGGGACCATCAAGGCCGCCTGGTCCGGCGTGTCGCCGCGCTCGCTCGCCGCTGCCTTCGAGGACGTCCTCATGCCGCGCCTGGCGGGCGTCGACATCGCCTCGCCGCCGGACGTGGCGCGGGCCTTGTCGGGCATCCCGGAGAACCGCCTGGCCAAGGGCATGATCGATAGCGCGTCCTGGACCCTGCACTCGGCAAGCGCGGGCGCGCCGCTGTGGCGCCTGTGGGACGCGCCGCGCTCGGTCGACCTGACCTGGGCCGTCACGCGGCAGCCGCCAGCGGCGATGGCGCGCGAGGCGGCCGCGATGTGCGCGCGGCACGGCTTCCGCACCCTCAAGGTGAAAGGCGGGCAGGGTCTGGCGACCGATCTCGCGGCCCTGCGGGAGATCCGCGCCGCGGTGGGCGGGGCGGTGGTCCTGTATGTGGACGCCAACAGCGCCTACGGGCGCGAGGAAGCGCCAGGCTATGCAAGCGCGATCGCCGATGCCGGCGCGGTCGTGGCGGAGGACCCCTGCCCGTTGTCGCCGGACGCGCAGTTCGCCGACCTGCAGCGCGGCGCGCCCCTGCCGATCCTGATCGACCGTGGCTGCACGTCGGCGCAGGACGCGCAGGCCTTCATCGGCAGGGGCGGCGTGGCCCTGTCCGCCAAGCCGGGGCGCATCGGGTTGAGCGAGGCGCGCGCCATCTGCGACCTGGCCGCCCGGCACGGCGCCAGGGTGGCCGTGGGCCTGTATGCCGAGAGCGCCCTGGGCACGCTGGTGAGCCTGCAGCTGGCGGCGGCGCTGCCGGCGGCGCAGACCCTGGTGGCGGCGGAGCAGAGCTTTTTCCTGGAAATGGCCGAGCAGGTCCTTCTCGATGTGCCGGCCGTCGCGGACGGTCGGATCGACCTGCCGGCCGCCGCCGACCTGTACGGCCTCATCGACCAAGGCCGGCTCGCGCGTCACGCGCTGTGAATGCCGGGGCATGGCGCGCGCGGGGCGGTGCAGGCCGCGCGCGGCCCCCTATGGTTTGCGCGCGCGGCTAGATCGGCTTGATGTATACCTTGCGCCACTTGATGGCGCCGCCGCGGATGCCGTTCGCGCCGGTGGCGTACTGCAGGGCGAATGGCCCTTCCCTGAAGGCGTTGTTGCGGATATGCACGGTCTCGATGCCGTTGAAGACCACGACGATCCGGTTGCCGTCGGCGGTGATGTCGAAGGTGTTCCACCTGCCGCCCGCCTTGGGCATCGGATTGACCTGCGCGAAGTCGACGATGGCAGCGGTGCCGTAGATGGTCTCCGGGCGCTGGTCGAAAATGTTCACCTCGTAGGAGTTCTTCGCGCCGACCTTGGTGGGGTCCGGGTCGGAGATGCGGATGAATATGCCGCTGTTGGTGGTGGACTCGGCCCAGAACTCGGCATGGATCCTGAAGTCCTTGTAGGGACGCTTGGTGATCAGGAAGCCGCCCTTGCCGTTGTCGGCCATGATGGTGCCGTCCTCGGCGCGCCAGTTGGCGTCTCCGGTGCGATGGAAGTTGTCGAGGCCCTGGGTGCCGTCGATGAGCTTGACCCATCCTTCCCCGGAGGTCGAAGCGCAGCCGGTCAGGCCCAGCATGGCCATGAGCAGGATGGCGGTGATGCGTCTCAGGTGTTGCATTGCGGTCTCCTCGTGGTTGAATGATGCGCGGCGCCCCTTGGCCGCCGCGTCGCGTTTCTCTTTCTTCTTGTTTCTTCCGGTTTCTTCTTCTCAGCAGGTCCACTCGAGGCTGCGCCGCCAGAGCTCTGCGGCCAGCGCGTGGTCCTGCGCCATGGCGCTGGGCGTCTTGACGCGGCACTTATCGTAGTACATCCCGCTCTCCCGCGCCGTGGCGGCCGCGGTGGCGCAATGCAGTGTGGTCGCGGCGCCTTGCTCGTTGGAAATCATGCCCAGCTTGATGAGCGAGCGCAGCGGCCACGGCACCGCGCGCCATACGTCGGATGCGACCACGCCCGGATGCAGCGCATAGGTGGTCACGCCGCTGCCGGCCAGGCGGCGCGCCAGCTCGGCCGAGAACAGCACATTGGCGAGTTTCGAGTTGCAGTACTCCGGCATGCCGGTGCGCGCCCGGGTGGCCTGGCGCACCGCCTGCCAGTCCAGGCCGCGGGCCCGGTAATGCGCGCGGCTGGCGACGGTGACGATGCGCGCCGGGGCCGAGGCGCGGATGCGCTCGAGCAGCAGGCGCGTGAGCAGGAAGTGCCCGACGTGGTTGGTGCCGAACGCCATTTCGAAACCCGAAGCCGTTACGCCGCGCGCGCCCGCCAGCCCGGCGTTGTTGATGAGCAGGTGCAGCGGCAGGCCGCGGGCCAGGAAGCGGTCGGCGCAGGCGCGGATCGAGGCGAAGTCACCCAGGTCGAGCGGCAGGAAATCGACCGGGCCTGCACCGGCGATGGCGCGCATCTCTTCGATGGCGTCGCGCGCGCGCTCCGCCGACCGGCAGGCGATCAGCACATGTGCCCCCTGGCGCGCCAGCTCGCGCGCGGTGACGCGACCGATGCCGGTGTTGGCACCGGTCACCAGCGCGACGCGGCCGACAAGCGGCCCCTGCGCGGCCTCGGCCATCCGCTCTAGACGGGACGGTTCCTGGCGTGCCGTGTGATCGCAGGGTCGAGATGCATCCACGGCAGGGCGCTGTCGGTCCAGATGTTCATGGCGAGCTTGAGCGGCGCGGCATCATCGAGCGTGCCGGCCTTGAGCACGGTCATCTCGGGCATTTTTTCGCGCCGGCTGAACAACGATGAGCCGCAGTTGCCGCAAAAAAAGCGGTGCAACCGGTTGCCGCTGTCGGCGGTGTCCGCGTAGACCCTGGGCTCGCCCCGGGTGATGGTGAGCGCGCTGGTGGGAATGGCGACGTTGTGGCTCGCGCCGGCGCCCGAGATCTTGCGGCAGTGGCTGCAGTGGCAGGCGATCACGCTGGCCAGCGGGGCGGTGACCGAATAGCGGATGGCGCCGCACAGGCAGCCGCCGACATGGGTCTGGTCCATCGAGTGTCTCCTTGTGCTTCCGCTACAAGGCACCGAGTATATAGAACCAGTCGGCAACGCTGCCGGAGGCGGTCGGCAAGGCTGCCAAGCCGGTCGGCAAGGCTGCCAAGCCGGTCGGCAAGGCTGCCTTGGGCCGCCTCAGCGTCGCGCCGGCGGGCCCCAGGGCGTGCACCACAGGCTCGCCGCGGTCGATACGCCGTAGACCACCATGGTGGCGCCGATGAGCGCGAAATACTGCCAGGCGGGTGCGCCCATCGACAACAGCCACGCGCCGATACCGCCCACGAGGATCAGGCGCAGCGTCGAGGCCAGCACCGGGCCCAGCACCTTGCCGGAACCCTGGGAGGCGAAATAGAGCGTCAGGCCGGCGCCGAAAAAGGCGAAGCATGGTCCGGCCCAGTGCAGATACTGGCGCGCGTAGCCGAGTACCGCCGGGTCGGCGGTGAAGAGGCGTGCCCACGGGTCGGGCGCGAGGGAAACCAGCAGGCCGAGCCCCCCGAGGTTGAGCGCCGAGACGCCGCCGGCGGTCCATGCCACGCGCCGCGCGCGGGCGATGTCGCCGGCGCCGATGGCCATGCCCACCATGGGCACCGCGGCCACGCCGATGCCGAAGGCGATGGGGATGAGGATGAATTCCAGCCGCTGGCCGATGCCGTAGCCCGCCAGCGGCAGCAGGCCCAGGCGCGCCACCAGGCCGGTGAAGATCACCGTCGCCAGCACCGACTGCAGCGGCGACAGGCAGGCCAGCGCGCCCACCTTGAGGATGTCGAAGAACAGTTCGCGCCGCAATGCGATGCCCGAGAGCCGCAGGGTCAGGCGGCCCTGGCCGGTCAGCAGGTACCATGCGAGATAGCCCACGCCGGCAGCCGTGGCGATGATCTGCCCGAGCGCCACGCCGACCATGCCCAGCGGGGGAAACGGCCCCAGCCCCAGGCCGAGGCCGCCGCCAAGGATGATCTGCAGCACCGCGGTGGAAAGAATGGTGACCGAGGGTACTTTCATGTTGCCGGTGCCGCGCAGCACCGAGGCCAGGGTGTTGTAGAGCCATACCAGGACCGCGCCGGCGAACAGCACGGTCCCGTAGCCGATGGCCCGTTCGAGCACGCCGCCGGAAGCCCCGAGCAGGCGATACAGGGTCGGCCCGATGCTCAGCAACAGCAGCGAATAGGCAACGCCCGCCAGCACGCCTATCACCATGGCGTGCAGTGCCGATTCCTGGGCGCGCCCAAGCTTGCCCGCCCCCAGTGCCCGGCTGACCGCGGAGGAGACCCCGCCGCCCATCGCGCCGGAGGACATCATCTGCGTGAGCATGGCGAACGGAAACACCACCGCCATCGCCGCCAGCGGTTCGGTGCCCAGGCGGCCGATGTAGTAAGTCTCGGCCACGCCCACGAGCACCGCCATGGTCATGGCCAGCACGTTCGGTGCGGCCAGGCGCAGCAGGGTCGGCAGTACCGCGCCGGTCAGCAGAGGGTTGCCCGCCGGCGCGCTCGTGGAAGTCATCGACGAATGCACCTGCCCGCCTAGTTCATCGGCGAGGGCCGGTTGCGCGGGTGATGCTCGGTCGCCGGGTCGACATGCACCCACGGCAGGGCGCTGTCGGTCCAGACATCGCGCACCAGCTTCAGGCCCGAAGCGTCATCGAGGGTGCCGACTTTCAACACCACGATTTCGGGCACCTTCTCGCGCTGGCTGCAGATCGATGAACCGCATTCGGGGCAGAAGAAGCGGAACAGGCGATTGCCGCTTTCGGCGGTATCGATGTAGCGCTTCGGCCGCGCGGCGGTATAGGTCATCGCGGACGAAGGGAAGATCGCGTTGTGGCTGCAGCCTGCGCCGGAGATCTTGCGGCAGTGCGTGCAGTGGCAGGCACTCACGCTTTCGAGCGCCTCGTCGATGGTGTAGCGGACGGCGCCACACAGGCAACCGCCGGTCAATGGTGGGGTCATGTTGTCTCCTTCAGGTGGTCGGTCCCGGGTCGCATGTCTGCAGGTCCATCCGAGTGTACGGGACCTGTCTGGAGCCGGCGGAGGGCATCAGGGCATCAGCCTCACGGGCGCAAGCGCGTCGCCTTGCGCAAGGACACGGCCGATCATGCATGCCTGGCGGTAACCGGCGGTACGCAGGTCGTCGATACACCGCTCCGCTGCATTCGCAGGCACACTGGCCAGCAGGCCGCCGGCGGTTTGCGGATCGAACAGCAATCGGTAGCGCGGGTGGTCGACAAAGGCGGCCTGGTTCGACAGCGCACGCCGCAGACGGACATTTGCCGGTTGGAGCGAACTGAGGATGCCTGCGGCCGACGTTTCCTCGGCACCATCGAGCACCGGCAGGGCGCCCAGGTCGATCTCGATATCCACGCCGGACGGACGGGTCATTTCGACCAGATGGCCCAGCAGGCCGAACCCGGTCAGATCGGTACAGGCGGTGGCGCCATGCCTGGCAAGGATCTGCGCGCCGCCGGCATTGGATGCGCACATCGATTCCAGCGCCGCGTCGATCCAGCGGCCGCGCACCTGCAAAAGCGGCAGCGCCGCGAACAAGGTGCCGGTGCCGATCGGTTTGGTCAGCACGAGGATGTCGCCGGGCCGCATGCCGCCCTTGCGCATGATCGGCGCGAGGTGTTCGTCGATCAGGCCGTTGATGGCGAAACCCAGCGCCAGTTCCTGCCCTTCGCCGGTGTGCCCGCCCACCAGGGCGCAGCCGGCGGCATTGAGCACTTCGACCGCGCCCGACATCATCTGGAACAGCGTTTCCTCCACCTTGGCTTCGAGTCCCGGCGGCACGGTCACAACAGCGGTGGCCGATTGCGGTTCGGCCCCCATGGCGAAGATGTCGCCCAGCGCATGGTTGGCGGCGATCTTGCCGAACATGTAGGGGTCGTCGATGAAAGCGCGGAAAAAGTCGACGGTATGGACCATGGCCTTGCCGGCCGGAACCCGGACCACCGCGGCGTCGTCGGGAGACTTGAGCCCGATCAGCACGTCGTCGCGCTCGACCGGGTTGAGCGCCCCCAGCGCGCGCGAAAGCACTGACGCGCCCACTTTGGCGCCGCAACCGCCGCAGCGCATCGCTATCGCAGAGAGCGCCTGCGCGCGTTCCTCGCTGTCGAGCTCGACGCCGGTGCCAGCGGCCGCGGGGGCCGGCGCCGCGCCGCGCATGGCGGGCAAATCGCGAAACCCGGCCATGAAGCGGCGGTCGATCCAGTCCTTCCAGCGCCAGACCCAGGCTCCCCGGAATCCAAGCCGGCCGCGCGAGGCGACCGCGGTGCGGTCGCCCGTGGAGATGAGCGCCAGCCAGCGCCGCTGCGGGCGATAGTCGAGCAAGGGTCGGCCCGACACCGCACGGCGCAGATTCTCCGCCAGCGGCGCGCCCATGCGCACCGCAAACACCCCTGCCTTCTCCAGCGGGTGGTTGACCATTGCCGCGATGTCGCCCGCAGCGAACACCTGCGGGTCGGTGACGGTCTGCAAGGTGTCGCCGACCCTGATGAAGCCCTCGGCATCGAGTTCGAGGCCGGTCTCGCGCAGCCACGCGGCGCCGCCGGCGCGCGTGAGCCACATGACGTCGTCGACGGCAAACACCTCGCCGCGCGCGGTGGTGAGGGTGCCGCCCGACACACTGCCGACTTCGCCATCGCGATGCACATGCACGCCGCGGGCGGCCAGTTCGCGCTCGAAGGCGTGGCGCACCCATGCGTTATGGGTTGGCAGGATGGCGCCGCCTCTGGTGAAGAGATGGAATTCCAGCGCCTGCGGGTCGCGGCCGAGCGAGCGCAGCTCGTTCTGCAGCCGCACCTGCATGGCCAGCAGCAACTCCACGCCGCCCGCGCCGCCGCCCACCACGGCGATGCGCCGCATGCCGGTGTGCCCGCGCACCCGTGCGAGCAGGTCCAGCCAGCGCCGATTGAATTCGAAGATCGGCTTGACCGGCACCGCGAACTCGGCGGCGCCGGGCACGCCGGCCAGTTGCGGGGTCGAGCCGATGTTGATGGACGCGATGTCGTAGGCCAGGGGCGGCCGGCCGGCCAGCAGCACCCGGCGCGCAGCCCGGTCGAGCCCGGTCACCCGGGCGCGGATGAAACGGGCGCCGGCGAATTGCGCCAGGCGACGCAGGTCGATATGCACCTCGTCGAAGCCGTAGTGGCCGGCGATGTAGCCGGGCAGCATGCCGGAATACGGCGTGTCGGTGTCGCGGCACACCACCGTCAGGCGCACCCCCGGCACCGGCCGCATGCCGAACATGCGGATGACGCCCACGTGGCTATGACCGCCGCCGATCAGGACGATGTCGCGCAGGACGGCCTGCTGCGGGCTTTGCATCTGGTGGACTCGGAAGCCGGTGGGAGTGGGCGGCGCGTGGACGGCAGGCACCAGCGCCGCTGCCGCGGCGCGCGGGCGCAGCCGGGGCGCATGGCTTGTGAGTTTAACGCCCGCACGGCCCGCGCGCCCGGGCCGCGGTTGTGGCACGATGCAACCCTTGCGTCCTGCCTTGCGGAACCGCCGTGAAATCGCCCTGTTCGTGCTCGTTCTTCCTGTCCCGCGCGCTGTTCGCCGTCGTGTCCGTGCTTGCGCTCGCCGGCTGCGGCAGCACCCGCCTGTGGCCGTTCGGCGAGGTCGAAGGCCGGCCGGTGGTCCCGGACAATGCCGTGCTTTACCGGTGCAACGCGGACAAGCGCTTTTTCCTGCGCATGCTGGCCAACGGTGACGCCTGGGTGATCCTGCCGGAGCGCGAATTCAGGCTCGCGCGTGTCGCGGCGGCGCCGGGGCGGCGCTTCTCGAACGGCACCGCGGTCCTTGAGCTGGCCGACGGCGCGGCCGGCGAGACCAGCCTCAACGACGGCCCTGCCATCGCCATGGCCGGCTGCAGGGCGGCGGCAAAACCCTAGCAATCCGCCAGGGCGGTGTGCGACCGCCCGGCCATCCCATCGACAAGGAGGCATCCCATGGGTCAATCGATCAACCGGCGCCGCTTCGGCGTGGCAGCGCTGGCGGCCGCCGTCGGCGCTGCGGCGGCGCCGGGCCTGCGCGCCCAG
>CANGUJ010000030.1 GCA_947456845.1 Burkholderiales bacterium
AACCCCGCCCGCCCATGACCCGACCCGACTTCCTGCTCTATCACGCGTGGAACTCCAGCGCCTCGCGCAAGGTGCGCTTTTGCATGGCCGAGAAGGGCCTCGCGTTTCGCGGCCTGGTGCTCGACCTCAACCGCTTCCAGCACCATACCGACTGGTACAAGCGCCTCAACCCCTCGGGCATCGTGCCCTGCCTGGTCGTCGACGGCCGGCCGCTGATCGAAAGCAACCTCATCAACGAATACCTGGACGAGGCGTTTCCCGCCCCGCCCCTGATGCCGGACGATCCGTTCGACCGCCATGAACTGCGCCGCTGGTCCAAGTACATCGACGATGTATGCCTGCCGGCGGTGCAAAAGCCGAACTGGACGCAGTTGATGCGGCCGATGGCGGAAAAATGGAGCGATGAAGAACTGCAGGGCCGGCTGGCGGCCATTCCCAGCCAGGAGCGGCGCGACCTGTGGACGCGGATGGCGCGCAACCCCTTCAGCCGGGCCGAGATCGACGCCGCCCTGGACATCCTCGAAGACATGACCGTGCAGATCGACGGCTACCTGCGGAAGAGCGGCGGGCCGTGGATCTTCGGCGCGCGCTTCACCCTGGCCGACATCAACGTGTCGCCCTATGTGGTGCGCTTCGAGGAGGAACGTCCGGGGCGGCTGCGGCCGCAGGTGGCCGAATGGTGGCGCCTTGTGACGGCACGGCCGGCCTGGCGCACCGCCGAGATCGGCGGATTCACCGCCGACAGCGAGCGCAGCGTGCGCGAGGCGATGCCCGACCCGGCCTGACCATTACCGCCGGATCCGGCCTGTCCGGCCGGCCGGGCGCGCGCCTCAGGCGGCGGCCGGCGCGATGTCCAGCGTGGTGGTGCGGCGCAGTTCGCGCCGGTACTTGGTGTCGTCGAAGGGGCGCGCGCGGTGCATGGTGGCGCGGTTGTCCCAGATGACGAAGTCGCCCACGCTCCAGCGGTGGCTGTAGACGAACCGGGGCTGAGTGGCGTGCTCCATCAGTTCGCGCAGCAAGAGGCGTCCTTCGGGCACACGCCAGCCGATGATGGAGGAGGCGTGCGAGGCGAGGTACAGGCCGCGGCGCCCGGTGCGCGGGAAATGCCGTACCAGCGGATGCACCGCGCCCTTGAGCTGCTCTTTCTCGGAAGGCTGGAACTCGAAGCCCAGCACCTCGCGCGAGTAGGCGATGGAGTGGTGCACCTTGAGGTCCGCGATGGCGGCCTTCATGGCGTCGTCGAGCGCGTCGTAGGCGGCGCGCATGTCGGCGAACTGGGTGTCGGCGTCCACCGGCGGGATCACCCGGGCGGAGAGCATCGAGTAGCGCCCGGGCGGATCGACGAAGGTGGCGTCGGCATGCCACAACTGGTTGGCCAGGCCCGTCATGCGGCGGCGGTCGTCCGGCGACAGCAGGTTGCCGTCGGCGCCTACGTTGGAGATGTCCGAGAGCGCCTCGTTGCCGAAGCGGTTCTTCACCAGCACCGAGGTGGAGGTCCTGGCATGCAGCTGGCCGTCGAAGCGCTGCGCGAAATCGAGCTGCTCGGCGTCGCTGAAGGGCTGGTTGCGAAACACCAGCACGGCATAGCGGTCCATGCCGGCGCGCAGGGCTTCCAGCGTTTCGCGGTCGTGCACGGTGCGCAGGTCGACGGGGCCGACCTCACCCACGAAACATGGATGGAGCTGCTTGATCGAAATTGTCACGTCGATTCCTCCTGCGTGTTTTGCGGAAATCCTATTCCGGCTTGATGTTGCCATCCTTGATTACCTTGGCCCACTTGCGCAGTTCGCTGCGCGCAAAGGCGTCGAGCTCGGCCGGGCTGCCGCCGCCGGGCAGGGCGCCCAGTTCCTCGACCTTCTGGCGCACCTCGGGCATGGCGAAGATTTTCGCCACCTCGGCCTGCACCCGCGACACGATCTCCGCCGGCGTGCCGGCCGGCGCCAGCAGGGCGCCCCAGGTGAAGGCTTCGTAGCCGGGCAAGCCCACCTCGGAGAGGGCGGGCACGTTGGGCCAGGAGGGCAGGCGCTGACGGTTGCCGGTGGCCAGCACCTTGAGCTTGCCCGCCTTCACATGCGGGCCGGAGGAGAGCACGCTGTCGAACAGCACCGAGCACACCGCGCCGATGGTCGCGATGATGGCGGGCCCGCTGCCCGCGTAGGGGATGTGCGTCATCTCCACGCCCGCGCTGGACTTGAATAGCTCCGCCGCCAGGTGCGAGGGCGAGCCGGCGCCGATGGAACAGTAGTTCGCCTTGGCCTTGTTCTCCTTCGCCCAGGCGATGAACTCCTGCGCGGTGTTCACCGGCAGGTTGGCCGGCACCACCATCAAGAGCGGATTGATGGACATCAGCGTGATCGGCGCGAAGTCCTTCAACGGGTCGTAGGGAATCTTGGGGAACAGGCTCACATTGATGACGTGCGGGCCGGCGCCGGTGGAGAGCAGGGTGTAGCCGTCGGGTGCGGCCTTGGCGACGATGTCGCTGCCGATCATGGCTGCGCCGCCGGCGCGGTTTTCCACCACCACCGGCTGCTTGAGCGCCTCCGACAACTTCTGCCCGACCAGGCGGGTGAGGATGTCGGTGGTGCCGCCCGGCGGGTAGGGTACGACGATGCGGATGGATTTTTCCGGCCACGCCGCATGGGCGCTGAAGGAAACGAGGGCCGCCAGCAGGGCCGGCACGAAACGTCTCACCATCGGGTCTCCCGGGTTTTTCTGTATGCCGCACTCGTGGTTTGCATGAGAAGCGGCGGTGAAATGCAAGTTTGTCACCTTTCCGGTTTTCGCTCCAGCACGTCAGGCTCGGTAAGATGCGGCCCATATGTCCACCCAGACCCGTAACCCCTCGTTTTGCACCCAGTGCCGCTCGCGCTGCGGCTGCGTGGCCGTGGTCGAAGACGGCAGGCTTGCCGCCATCGAGCCCGACCCGACCCATCCCACCGGCGCCAAGCTGTGCCCCAAGGGCCGCGCCGCGCCGGAACTGGTGTATCACGCGGACCGCCTGACTACACCTCTGAAGCGCACCGCGCCGAAGGGCGCCGCCGATCCCGGCTGGCAGCCGATTTCGTGGGATGAGGCGTTGGACGAAATCGCAACGCGCATGGTCGGCATCAAGGCGCAGCACGGGGCGGAGCAGGTGGCTTTCTCCGTCACCACGCCATCCGGCTCGCACCTCCAGGATTGCATCCCGTGGATCGAGCGCCTGATCCGCGCCTACGGCAGCCCCAACACCATCTACGCCACCGAGATCTGCAACTGGCACAAGGACCATGCCACGCGCTTCACCTTCGGCCATGACATCGGCACGCCGGATTTCGCGCATACCGACTGCATTCTCCTGTGGGGCAACAACCCGGCGGTGACCTGGCTGGCACGGGTGGCGGAGATCCAGGGGGCGGTCAAGCGCGGCGCGCGCATGGTGGTGGTGGACCCGCGCCCGACCGCGTTCGCCAGGCAGGCGGATTGCTGGCTGCAGGTGCGGCCCGGTACCGACCAGGCGTTGGCCCTGGGCATCGCCCACCTGATGATCGAGGCCGGCACGTTCAACGCCGCCTTCATGCGCGAGTGGACCAATGCGCCCTTGCTGGTGCGTACCGACACCGGACGATTCTTGCGCCAATGCGATGTCGAGGCTGGCGGCAGCGACAAGGTGTTCTACGGGCTGGGCGACGCCGATCGCCTCGTCCCCTATGACACGACTCGTGGCGTATGGCTGGCTGACCCGACGGAGATCGCCCTGACGGGTGCCGCGCACGTGCCCACGCTCTCCGGTGAAGTCGCCTGCCATACGGCCTTTGAACTCTACGCGACGGTGGCCGCCGAATGGCCGCCGGAGCGCGTGGCCGAACACACGGGTGTGGATGAAGCCGCCTTGCGCCAGGCGGCAACACTCATCGGCGGCGCGAAGTCGGTGGCCTACTTCGCCTGGAACGGCATCGGCCAGAGCGTCACCGCCACGCAAACCGACCGTGCCCTCACGCTCCTGTACTCGCTGACCGGCAGCGTCGGCGCACAGGGCGGCAACGTGCCGGGCGGTGCGGCCACCTTCGGCGACATTTCCGGCGCCGACCTGATGCCTGCCGCGCAGCGCCCCAAGGCGCTGGGCCTCAAAGAGCGTCCGCTCGGCCCGGGACTCAACGGCTGGGTCACCGCGCGCGATGTGTATCGTGCGGTGCTGCAGGGCGACCCCTACCCGGTGCGCATGCTGGTGTCCTTCGGCACCAACCTGCTGGCCTCGCAACCGGACACCGCGCTGGCACGCCAGGCGCTGGAGCATCTCGAGTTCCACGTGCATGCGGACTTTTTTCTCAACCCCACGGCGGCGTATGCGGACATCGTCCTGCCCGCCGCCACCTCATGGGAACGCGAGGGGCTACGCGCCGGCTTCGATACCAGCCTGGCCTCCTTGAAGCGCGTGCAGCTGCGCCAGGCCGTGATCGCGCCAAGGGGTGAAGCGCGCAGCGACACCGACATCGTGTTGGGTCTGGCTGAGCGCCTGGGCATGCGCGCGCAGTTCTTCGACGGCAGCGCGGATGCCGGCCACGACGCCGTGCTCAAACCGGCCGGACTGTCTGTGGCGTACCTGCGCCAACACCCGGAGGGTGTCGAATTGCCGGGCGAGGCGCTGCTCAAGGCCTATGCGAGGCGGGTCGACGGCGTACCCAAGGGGTTCGCCACCCCCACCCGCCGCGTCGAGATCTACGCCGAGACCCTGGTCAAGCACGGCATCGCGCCACTGCCCGTGCTGGAAGCGGCCGACCTGCCCGCGCCACCGCCCGGCTTCCCGCTGCGCCTGGGGGCCGCCAAGGTGCTGGCCTTCTGCCACAGCCAGCACCGCAACATCGATTCGCTGCGCAAGCTGATGCCCGACCCGCAAGTCGAGATCGCGCCGGAAACCGCGCGTGCGCGCGGCATCGCCACCGGCGACTGGGTCCGCATCCGCACCGGCACCGGCAGCGCCGTGGCGCGCGCGCGGGTTTCGCGCGATCTGGCCGAAGGCACGGTATGCGCCCAGCACGGCTGGTGGGTGGAGGGTGCTGCCGGGACCCCTTATGATCGCGCGCATCCGCTCGCGGCCAACCTCAACCAGGTGGTCGATACCTCGCGCGCTGATCCGGTGTCGGGGTCGATTGCATTGCGGGCGGGCTGGTGTGAAATCGAACCGCTGGCAGGACCGCACCGTTGAAAACAACAATCGAGTTGCAAGGGGAGACGACATGACACCGTTCGACACCATCATCGTCGGCGCCGGTTCCGCCGGCTGTGTGCTGGCCAATCGCCTCACGGCGGACGGCAAGCGCAAGGTCCTGCTGCTGGAAGCGGGTCCGCGCGACACCAACCCGTGGATCCACATACCGCTGGGCTACGGCAAGCTGTTCGCGGAGCCCAGCGTCAACTGGAGCTACGAGTCCGAGCCCGAGCCCACCTGCAACAACCGCCGCATCTTCACCCCGCGCGGCAAGGTGCTGGGCGGGTCGTCCTCGATCAATGGTCTCGTGTACATCCGCGGCCAGAAAGAGGATTACGACGACTGGGCCGTGCCGGGCTGGAACTTTGACGGCATGCTGCCCTATTTCATCAAGGCCGAAGACCAGAGCCGCGGCAAGAGCGCGTACCACGGGGTGGGCGGGCCGTTCGCCGTATCCGACCTGCCGGACCGCCACGAGATGTGCGATGCCTTCATCGAGGCGGCGGTGGCCAACGGCATCCCGAGGAACGACGACTTCAACGGCGCCGCGCAGGAAGGCGCCGGTTATTTCCAGGCCAACACCCGCAACGGCCGGCGCATCTCCACCGCGGTGGGTTACCTGCGCCCGGCCGAGAAGCGGCCCAACCTCAAGGTGGAGGTGGAGGCGCTCGCCACCCGGATCCTGTTCGAGGGCAAGCGGGCCACCGGCGTGGAGTACCGCCAGGGTGGCGTGACCATGACGGCGCAGGCGCGCGAGGTCATCCTGGCGGGCGGCGCGATCAATTCGCCGCAGCTGCTGCAGCTCTCCGGCGTGGGCCCGGCGGCGTTGCTGCAGGCGAATGGCATCCCGGTGGTGCACGAGTCGCCCGATGTGGGCGAGGGCCTGCAGGACCATTTCTACGTGCGCACCTTCTGGCGCTGCACCCGGCCCGTCACGCTGAACGACGATATGAAGAGCCTCTGGCGCAAGGCCGGGATCGGGCTCAAGTATCTGCTGCAAAAGCGCGGGCCGCTCACCGTGAGCGCGGGCTATGCGGCGGCGTTCACCAGGACCCGGCCGGAACTGGGCCGGCCGGACGCGCAGTTCTACTTCATCAATTTCTCGGTGGCCAAGCGCGGCGGCATCCTCGACCCGTTCTCCGGCTTCACCTGCTCGATGTCGCAATTGCGCGCCGAGTCGCGCGGCCATGTGCGCATCAAGTCGGCCGATCCGTCCGCGGCACCCGCCATCCTCTACAACTACCTGGCCACGGAGAACGACCGCCGCACCATGGTCGATGGCCTGAAGAAGCTGCGCCGGCTGGTCAATACCGCGCCCTTCAACCGCTATGTGGCCGAGGAGCGCACCCCGGGCCGGGATGTAAACACCGACGACGAGTGGCTGGACTTCTGCCGCGCCACCGGCGAGACCGTGTACCACCCCACCTCCACCTGCCGCATGGGCACCGATGCCCGCTCGGTGGTCGATGCCGAGCTGCGCGTGCGCGGCATCGCAGGCCTGCGGGTGGTCGATGCTTCCATCATGCCGGCGGTGGTGTCCGGCAACACCAATGCCGCGGTGGTGGCGATCGCCGAGAAGGCGTCCGACCTGATCCTGGCGGGTTGAGGCGGGGCGCCCGGCGCCCATCGTCCAAGCAGAGGGGCATTTCCGCGGTTCTTTCGCGCTTCGCGTGGGCGAAGTGCCGCGCACACTATTAGTGCGCTTATTCCAATTTGGTGCATGGATGCCGACTGCCTGTTTGTCGCGACCGTTGATGCATCGCCGGACGGCGTGTTGATTCAAACGCCGGCCCCGGGGAGGTCTAAGGCGGCGGTCATTCTTATCGAGGAGAACAAATAATGAACATCAACAATTGGAACATCGGCACCAGGCTCGGCGCCGCTTTTGCGGCCGTCCTGGCGATGGTCGCGATCCTGGCGGGCGTGAGCCTTTTGGCGCTGCAGCGCTTCGACGCCAAGGTGGTGCAGTTGGTCGAAGTCGAAAGCGCCAGGCTGGAGGCGGCGCTGACCATGCAGGTGTATGTGCGCGCCAATTCGCGCCGCATCATGGAACTGGCGATCGCCGACGACGCCGCGCAGCGCAAGCATGTCCAGGAGCGCATGGTCGTCAACCAGAAGCAATCCGACGCGGCGCGCGACGTCCTTGGCAAGCTCACCAACAACCCGGAGGGCCAGGCGCTGTTCGAAAAGATTCTCGAGGCCGAGAAGGTCATGGTCGCCGCGTTCGCCAAGGTGGCCGAGGCCGCCAATGAAGGCGACACGAAGCGCGCGGTCGCACTGGTCAACGGCGAGGCCACGAAGAAGATCAGCGTCGTCACCAAGGCACTGGAAGAACTGGTGGCGATGCAGAAAAAGGCGTCCGCCGCCGGCTTGCAGGAATCGCAGGCCCTGTACGCGTCGGTGAAGGCGCAGGTGGTGGGTGTGGCGGCCGTGGCCATGCTGCTGGCACTGGTTCTGGCGTTCATGATCACCCGGTCCATCACCCGGCCGGTCGCGCAGGCCTTGGCTGGAGCGCGGGCGATCGCCGCGGGCGACCTGTCGACGAGTTACCACACCGCCGGCACGGACGAAATCGCCCAGCTGTCGCGCGAAATGGAGCTCATGCAGGCGCGCGTTCGCGGCGTGATCGAAGCGCAGATGGAGATGGCGCGGCAGCACGAGGCGGGCGAGGTGTCGCACCGTATCGATGTGGCGGCGCTGCCCGGCGCGTTCGGCGAACTGGCCGACAAGGTCAACCATCTCGCGGAGCAGCACATCGCGATCAGCCGGCGGACCATCGAGGTGGTGGGGGCCTACGCGAAGGGTGACCTGTCGGGCGACATGGATGTGTTGCCCGGCGAGCAGGGGGCGATCACCGCGGCGGTGGCCACGGTCAAGCGCCAGCTGCAGGGCATCAACGGCGAGATCAAGGCGCTGGTGGATGCGGCTGCCGCGGGCGAATTCAGCATGCGCGGCCAGGCCCAATCCTATGACTTCACCTTCCGCGAAATGATCGAGGGGCTCAACCGGCTGATGGCGACCTGCGAGGCGGGTCTCGACGAAGTCAGCCACGTGATGGGGCGCATCGTACAGGGCGACCTCACCGCCCGCATGACGGGCGAATACAGCGGCGCCTTCCGGCGCATCAAGCAGGACTGCAACGCCACCGCCGACCAGCTGGTGGCCATCGTGGGCGAGATCCGCCAGGCGACCGAGGTCATCGATACGGCCGCTCGCGAGATCGCCACCGGCAACGCCGACCTGTCGCAGCGCACCGAGGAGCAGTCTTCCAGCCTCCAGGAGACCGCCTCGAGCATGGAGGAACTCACCTCCACCGTAAAGCAGAACGCCGACAATGCCCGCCAGGCCAATCAGCTGGCGGTAAGCGCGAGCCAGATTGCGGAGGAAGGGGGCGCGGTGGTGGGCAAGGTGGTGGGCACGATGGAGGCGATTTCGGCTTCCTCGAAGAAGATCGTCGACATCATCAGCGTGATCGACGGGATCGCCTTCCAGACCAACATCCTGGCGCTCAATGCCGCGGTGGAGGCCGCGCGCGCCGGGGAGCAGGGGCGCGGCTTCGCGGTGGTGGCCACCGAGGTGCGCAGCCTGGCGCAGCGCAGCGCCAACGCGGCGCGCGAGATCAAGGGCCTGATCGGAGACTCGGTCGCCACGGTCGAGACGGGTTCGCAGCTGGCGGGCAACGCGGGCGTCACCATGGAAGACGTGGTCAAGGCCGTCAAGCGGGTGACCGACATCATGGGCGAGATCACTGCGGCGTCGGCCGAGCAGGGCGAGGGTATCGAGCAGGTGAACACGGCGGTTTCGCAGATGGACCAGGTGACGCAGCAGAATGCCGCCCTGGTCGAGGAGGCCGCGGCAGCTGCCGAATCGATGGCACAGCAGGCGCAGGAGTTGTCGAAGACCGTATCGGTGTTCCGCCTGCCCGCCGCGTCGCGTTCTACCCAGCGTACCGCCCCGGGCATCGCGCCGCGGACGGTAGCGCAGCCTGCATCGCAAGCCGCCCCGCAACCGGCATCACAGGCGAAGTCCGGGCCGGCGCTTCCGCTGGCCCCGCAGCCGGCAGCGCGCCTCGCGCCGCCGGCCGAGGCTGCCTTGCCGGCGGCGGCGCCGCAGAAGCGAGCGCCCGTGCCGGTCGCGCCGGGCACGGCCGACACCTAGGAAGAGTTCTAGCCGGCGTTGTCCGCGCCGCGCGGATACCAGGCCGCGTCGCGCTTTTCGCGAAACGACGCCAGTCCTTCGGCGGCTTCCGCCGACTGTCGGCCGGCTGCATGCTCGGCGACGATGGCGCCGAAGTGGCTGCGATGCACCTCCGACCAAGCCTGGCGCAATACGCCAGCCTTGGTCGTCGCGTTGGCGCGCGGCGCGTTGCGCAGCAGCGCGTCGACCATCTTCGCCCCGGCCGCGTCCAGCGCAGCCGCCGGCACCACCTCGTGGACCAGCCCGATCCGCCTGGCCTCGTCGGCGCCGAAGCGCTCGCCGGTTTGCGCATAGCGGCGCAGATGGCGCACCCCGATGGCGTCGGCCAGTTGCGGAAAGATGATGGTGGCCGCCATGCCCCAGCGTGTTTCAGCAATCGCGAACATGGCGTTGTCGGCGGCGATGACCACGTCGCAGGAAGCGGCGATGCCGGTGCCGCCGCCGAAGCAGCCGCCCTGCACCAGCGCCACGGTCGGCGCCGGCAGAGTGTTCAATTCCCACATCGCGCGGGCGGTGCGCTCGGAGGCCTCCAGGTTGGCCTGCGCGCCCTGCACGCGCACCGCGTCGAGCCAGCCCAGGTCGGCACCGGCCTGGAAGTGGCGGCCGGCGCCGGCGAGCAACACGACGCGCGTGCCGCCGCTGGCGCGCGCCTCGGCACAGCCGGCGATGATGCCGTCGAGCATGTCGCCGTTGTAGGCGTTGTTGACCCCCGGGCGGTTGAGCGTCATGCGCAGCACGCCGCGGGCGTCGCGTTCGGTCAGGACGCTAGGCGCGGTCGGGGCGGAAGCGGCGCTCACGGTGCATGCAGCGGCCGGTTCAGCGGCGCGCCTCGAGCGAGGCGCGGTCGTAGCCTGCGACCTTCTTGTAGGAATTCATCATCGCGGCGATCTCTTCCGGAGAGATGATGTCGTTGATGTCGGCGAACGGCTGGTCGCCGCTGCGCTCATAGACCTCGCGCAGGATCGCATCCGGCGGGCCGGAGCGATTGGTGCGCACCACCGCCGCGGTGGCCGGCAGGCGCGCGGCCTCATAGGTCTTGAGCGCGGCATGCACGTCGCCGGCGGCGGCCAGGCAGTCGGTGAGGCAGCGCGCGTCGAGGATGGATTGCCCGGCGCCATTGGAGCCGCGCGGATACATCGGGTGCGCCGCGTCGCCCAAGAGCGTGACGCGGCCGAAGCTCCAGCGCGGCAGCGGGTCGCGGTCGACCATCGGGTATTCGAGCACTTGGGCGGCACCGCGGATCAGCGCCGGCACGTCGAGGAAATCCCAGCGCCATTCCTCGAAGGCGCCGATGAAGTCCTCCAGCCTGCCGACCTTGTTCCAGTCCTGCCGGTCGTGGCGCGGGGTTTCGATCTCGGCCACCCAGTTGATCAGCTGCGTGCCGTCGGCGTGGTTGCGGATCGGGTAGATCACCATCTTGCCGTGGGTGAGCCAGCCGCCGCGCATGTAGCTCTGCCCGGTGAGGTAGGGCTTGGCCACGGTGACGCCGCGCCACATGTTCACGCCGGAATAGATGGGCGGGCCTTCGTCGGGGTAGAACTGGCGGCGCACCACCGAGTGGATGCCGTCCGCGGCCACGATGACGCGCGCCTGCGCCGCCGGCAGCGCCGCGCCGGTGGTGGTGTCGACGAAGTGTGCGGCGGCATGGTCCGGGCCGTCCTCGACGCGCACGCAGCGCTGCCCGGTCACCACGCTCTGCGCGCCGGCGCGTTCGATCAGGGCGCGGTAGAGAATCTGCTGCAGGTCGCCGCGATGGATCTGGATCTGCGGCCATTCATAGCCCGCGAAGGTGCCCACGGCTTCCTTGTGCACCAGTTGCCCGTGGCGGGTGTAGAAGCAGCTTTCCTTCGCCACCACGCCGGTGGCCGCCATCGCCTCGACGACGCCCAGGGCGGCCAGTTCCTTGTTGGCATGCGGCAGGATGGTGATGCCCACCCCGATGGGGCGGATCTCCGGCGCGGTTTCGTGGATGCGGAACGCGATGCCGGCCCTGTGCAGCATCAGGCCCAAGGTGAGGCCGCCGATGCCGGCGCCGATGATGAGGACTTCCATGGAATGCGTTCGGGGTTGCGGAAGGCGGAATTATCCCGCCTTTGGCCGCAGTGGCTACAACGCGGGAATGTCCAGCGGCGTCAGCGGCGCCTTGTGCAGCATGACGATCTCGCTGTCGCCGTCTTTCCAGGCCGGGTAGCGCGCGCGCACCAGCGGGTCGTGGCCGGGCACCAGGTGGTCGGGCGTGTCGGCCAGCTTCATCAGCTTGCGGAAGCCTTCGAGCATGTCGCCCACGTGGAAGATGATCGGGAAGGGGGACTCCTTGTGCAGGTTGGCGTAGTAGTGGGCCGCATCCGAGGCCAGCACCACCCAGCCGCGCTCGGTGTGCACCCGCACGCCCTGCAGGCCGGCGGTGTGCCCGCCGACGTACACCAGCTGTATGCCGGGCGCGAAATCGGCGTCGCCTGCGTAGAAATCGACCCGCTGGTCGTACACGCCGCGCACGATGTGCACCACGTCGTCGACGTCGTAGGCATGGCGCATCACGTCGTACTTCATGTATTTGCCGGTGGCGTACTGCAACTCCTTTTCCTGCAGGTGCAATCGCGCGTTGGGCAGCATGTGCACGTTGCCGGCGTGGTCGTAGTGCAGGTGGGTGACGATCACGTCCTTCACATCCCCCGGGGCGATGCCCAGCTTGGCGATGGCATCGATCGGCGAGCACAGGAACTGCCGCTTGCGTCGTACCGAGGCTTCCTGCGAAAAGCCGGTGTCGACCATGATGGTGCGCCCGGCGCCGCGGATGACCCACACGAAATAGTCGATCGGGTAGGGCCCGTCATGCGGGTCGAAGGCCATGAAGGCCTCCTGGCGGCGGCGCGCCATGGTGGCATAGCGCAGGGCGAAGATCTCGTACTCGGGCAGGGCGGTGGTCATGGCGGAAGGCTTTGATCGGTTGTCGGTGGGTCCCGGGGCGGCGCGTCGATTTCGTTTCTCAGTATCCCAGGGATTGCCCCTGCTGAGCGTCGCCGGCGCTTCTGCGGCAGAGCGCGCTGATCGCGGGGGTGCGCATGGGAATGCCTCCTGCCTAGGGCAGGCGGTCGAGCTCGGCGTTGATCTCGGCGGTGTGTTCGCCGAGCGCCGGTGCGGGCCGGCGGAAACCGCCCGGACTGCCGGTCAGGCGCGGCACGATGTTGTGCATGGGCAGGCTGCCCATGTCGGCGTCCTCCAGCCTGACGATGGCCGCACGGCCGTTGGTGTAGGGATGGTCGAGCAGGTCGGCCATCGAGCACACCGGGCCCACGGTGACGCCGGCGGCTTCGAAGAGGTCGAGATTTTCCCGGGTCGTACGCGCGCCGATGAACGCGGCGATGATGCGGTCGAGTTCCTCGCGGTTGGCCACCCTGCCCTCGTTGGTGGCGAAGCGCGGGTCCTCTTTGAGTTCCGGGCGGCCGATGGTGTCCAGGATGCGCATGGCCATCGACTGCATGGATCCCGACAGGGCGACGAAGCCGCCGTCGCCGCACTGGTACACGTTGCGCGGCGCCGTATGGGTGGACTGGTTGCCGGCACGCAGGGTGGCCACGCCTGTCAGCTGGGTCTTGGCCGCCTCGGAGGCGATGAACGAGAAGATCGGCTCGAAGAGCGACAGGTCGATCACCTGGCCGCGGCCGTGACGCTCGGCCACGCGCAGCGCGGTGAGCACGCCGGCGGCGCCGTAGACCCCGGCGATCATGTCGGCCATGGCCAGCGGCGGCAGCACCGGCGGACGGTCCGGAAAGCCGTTGAGGTAGGCGAAGCCCGACATCGCCTCCACCAGGGTGCCGAAGCCGGGCTTGTGGCTGTAGGGGCCGGTCTGGCCCCAGCCGGAAATGCGCACGATCACCAGCGCCGGGTTGTCCTCGAGGAGTTCCGCCGGGATGAGGCCCATCTTCTCCAGCCCGCCGGGGACGAAGTTTTCGACCAGGATCTGCGCATGGCGCACGAGCTTTTTCAGTCGTGCCAGGCCCTCGGCAGACTTGAAATCCAGCACCATGGAGCGCTTGTTGCGGCCATAGACCTTCCAGTAGATCGGCTGGCCGGCCTCGTTCCAGCGCCGCAGGTCGTCGCCGCCTTCCGCGCGTTCGACCTTGATGACATCCGCGCCGAAATCGGCGAGGTAGGCGGTGAGCATGTTGCCCGCCACCAGGCGCGAAAGATCCACCACGCGCACGCCTTCGAGCGGGCCCTGGGTATCGGGGTCGTACTTGAGCATGGCGTGTTTCCGCACAGGTGGGGCCGGCGCGATCAGTCGATGGTGGCGCCAGATTCCCTGACGATCTTCGCCCAGCGTGCCAGGTCTTCGGTGAGGAGCGTCGCCAGTTGCGCGGGCGTGGCGTTGGCCAGGTCCACGCCGAGCGCCACCAGCTTTTCCCGGGTGTCGGCGGCGTCGAGCACCCTTTTCATCGCGTTCTGCAATTGCGTTTCCACCGCGGCCGGGATGCCCTGTGGCGCATAGACCGCGATCCACAGGAGGCCGGTGTAGCCGGGCAGCGTTTCGGCAATCGCCGGCACGTTGGGCAGGCTGGGCGAGCGTGTGGGCGAGCTCACGCCCAGCGGCAGCAGCTTGCCCGCCTTGATGTGCTGCAGCACCGCCGCCGGGGTGGAGAAGGCGATCTGCACCTGGCCGCCCAAGAGGTCGTTCAAGGCCGGGGCCACGCCCTTGTAGGGCACATGCTGCAGTCTCACCCCCGCGTAACCGGCGAGCATTTCGCCCAGCAGGTGGTTGAGCGTGCCGTTGCCGGCCGACGCGTACTGGTAGAAGCCGGGTTTGGCCCGGGTGACCTCGATGAATTCCTTGAGCGTCCTGGCCGGAAAGGCCGGGTTGACCACCAGCACGTTGGGTACCGCGCCGATGAGCGAGATGGGCACGAAATCCCTGACCGGATCGAACCCCGGGTTCTTGTAGAGCGCCGGGTTGATGGCCTGCGCCGAGGACACCGTCAGCATCAGCGTATGGCCGTCCCTGGGCGCCTTGGCCACATAGGCCGTGCCGATGTTGCCGCCGGCGCCGGGGCGGTTCTCCGCCACGACGCTGCCGCCCAGGGCCTCGCCCAGTTTCTGCGCGATCAGGCGGCCGACGATATCGTTGGTGCCGCCCACCGCCTGCGGGATCACCATGGTGACCGGCCGGGCGGGATACGGCTGCGCGTGGGCCACGCCGGTCGCGACCGCGAGCGTGCCCACCGCGGTGACGAGCCGCCGGGCCAGGCGCGCAAGCCGCATGCCGGGACGGGTTTTCATGTCAGGCCTCCTTTCTTGCCGGCCAGCCGCCGGCGTCGATGACTTCCCGCGTGTGTTCGCCGAGCCGGGGCGCCGCGTGGCGGATGGTGCCCGGCGTGCCGCTCAGCTTGGGCACCACGCCGGGCACCTTGAGCGGGCGGCCGTCGGCGCCGCGGGCCTCGACGATCATGTCGCGCGCCAGGTATTGCGGGTCGGCGACGATGTCGGCCACCGAATAGATGCGCCCGGCCGGCACGCTGGCGCGTTCGAGCGCCTGCAGCACGCTGTCGAGGGGGTGCCGGCGCGTCCAGGCGCCGATGGCGGCGTCGATTTCCGCCACCCGCGCCACCCGCCCGTCGTTGCGCGCCAGGTCGGGATCGTTGCCCAGGTCGTCGCGGCCGATCGCCGCCATCAGGCGGCGGAAGATGCTGTCGCCGTTGCCGGCGATCAGCGCATAGCCGCCGTCGGCGCACAGGTAGGCGTTGGTGGGCGCGATTCCGGGCAGCGCGCTGCCGGAACGCTCGCGCACGGCACCAAAGGCGTCGTATTCCGGCACCAGGCTTTCCATCACGTTGAAGACGCTCTCGTAGAGCGCGACATCGACCACCTGGCCTTCCCCGCCGTGCGCGTCGCGGTGATACAGCGCGGTCAGCACGCCCATCACGCCATGCAGGGCCGACAGGGTGTCGCCGATGGATACGCCCGTGCGTACCGGCACCCGCCCCGGCTCGCCGGTGAGGTAGCGCAGGCCGCCCATCGCCTCGCCCAGCACGCCGAAACCCGGCTTGTGCCGGTACGGGCCGGTCTGGCCATAGCCGGAGATGCGCAGCATGATCAGGCGCGGATTGAGGGCGTGCAGCGCATCCCAGCCGAGGCCCCAGCCCTCCAGCGTGCCCGGCTTGAAGTTCTCGATGAGCACATCGGCCTCGCGCGCCAGGGCGCGGATCACGTCCTGGCCTTCGGGCAGGCGCAGATCGAGTTCCACCGAGCGCTTGTTGCGCGACTGCACCTCCCACCATACCGAGGTGCCGTCGCGCAGCATGCGCCACTTGCGCAGGGGGTCCCCGGCACCGGGCGGCTCGATCTTGATGACGTCGGCGCCGAACTCCGCGAGGGTCTTGCCGGCGAACGGCCCGGCGATGAGCTGCCCGAGTTCGATGACCTTGATGCCCTTGAGTGCCTGCATGCGTGCTTTCGGCCGATTGCGGTCCGCCTACTCTAGGGCCGTTGGCCGGCCGTGGCAATTGCCGACCCGGCAGGGGAGCTTCGCGTTTTGCGAAGGCTCGTAGAATCGCCGTATGGAACCCAGTGTCAATCCGGCGCGCGTCGACTTCGTGACCCTGCGCCTGTTCTGCGCCGTCTCGCGCGGCGGCAGCATCACGCGCGGCGCGCAGGCCTGCAACCTCGCCCTGTCGGCGGCGAGCCGGCGCCTGGCCGACCTGGAGCAGGCCTTCGGGGCCACGCTGCTGGAGCGTTCCGCGCAAGGCGTCGCCCTGACCTCGGCCGGTCACGTCGCGCTGCAGCATGCGATGCGCCTGTTCCAGGGGTTCGAGCAGCTCGGCCGCGAGCTGAAGGACTATTCGCGCGGCATCCGCGGCCATGTGCGCCTGTGGGCCAACATGTCGGCCCTGACCGAATTCCTGCCCGCGGCGCTCGCGACCTTTCTGCGCGCGCAGCCCGACATCCGCGTCGAGGTCGAGGAGCAGTTGAGCGGCGACATCGTGCGCGCGCTGATGGAAGGGGTGGCCGACATCGGCGTTTTCGCCGAGAACACCTCGACCGACGGCCTGGACATCATGCCGTTCCAGAGCGACGAACTGGTGGTCCTGTGTCCGCGCGGGCATGCGCTTGCCGTGCGCCGCAGCGTCGATTTCCGCGCCTGCCTGCGCCACGATTTCGTCGGCCTGAACCGCGGCAGCTCGCTCCTCGAGCTGACCGCGCGCGCCGCCGAAGAGGCGGGCGTCGCCATGAACATCCGCGTCCAGGTGCGCAGTTTCGACGCCATGTGCCACATGATCAGCGCAGGTCTGGGCATCGGCGTGGTGCCGCTGGCGGCCTGCCGCGCGCAGGTCGGCGCGCTCGGGCTCAAGGCGGTGCGGCT
>CANGUJ010000031.1 GCA_947456845.1 Burkholderiales bacterium
GTGTCGACGCGCGGGCGTGTTGCGGTTGCCGCTGGGCTGGCGATGGTGGTCGGCATGCCCGCGTTCGCGCAACTGACCACGCGCGCGACGCTCGCCAATCCCGACCCCGGCCTCGCCCGGGTCGGCGAGAATGCACGCGGGGCGGCCTGGAAACTTCTTGCCGGGTATCAGGTGAGCCACGCCTTCGGTCTCGAGGCTGCCTACGGCGATCTCGGCCGATATGGCTATCTTTCCGGCATGCCCGGCCTGTCCGCGACGGGTGATGTGCGCATGCGCGCCTGGTCGCTGGCCGGCACCGGAAACCTGCCCCTGGGAACCCAATGGTCCGTGACCGGCAAGCTGGGCATGGGCAACAATTCCGCCGATCTGCTGCGGTTTTCGAACCCGGCCTGGGCCGCCGCCGGCGCCGTCGGTGCCGGGCGCTCCGACCTGTTCCTCGGCCTGGGTGTCGGCTACAACGCCGGACGCGGTTTCGGCTTGCGTTTTGAATACGAGAACTACGGCGTCACCGGCGCCGCGACAGGCGGCAAGAGCGACCACTGGGCGGTCAACCTGCGCTATTCGTTCTGACACGCGGCGCCCTTGAGCCTATGAACGGGCGGCGCCGCAGTGTGGCCCACCTATAATCGAAGGTGGTAAGTTCCCTTCTCAACAGAAAGGCGTTTCATGGAAACCGAAGCCAATCGCGACAAACTGATTGCGGATGTGAAAACCCTGGTGGCCGATGCCGACGACCTGGTCAAGGCGATGGCCTCGGCGACCGGCGAGAAGGCCGCGGAAATGGGCGAGCGCCTGCGCGTCAAGCTGCGCAGCGCCAAGGAAAAGCTCGGGGACGTCCAGGAAGTCGTTGCCGACCGCGCCAAGGCGGCCGCGCGCGCGACCGATGATTTCGTCCACGACAATCCCTGGAAGTCCGTCGGGATCGCCGCGGCCGCCGGTTTCCTGATCGGCCTTCTTGTCAATCGCAGATAGGCGGCCGGGGCCGTATGGGCGCTGACCGCGGCCCTGAACCGGCATCGGCGGGCAATGCGCCGCGCGGTATGCTGCATGCGCTGCGCGCCATCGGGCCGTCGATTATCGGCCTTTTGCGCACCCGGCTCGAACTGTTCGGCATCGAGCTCGCGGAAGAGAAGGAGCGCGCCGCGCAGCTTGCCGTGCTCGGCGCCCTTGCGCTCCTGTTCGCGGGTCTGGCGCTGCTGATGATCAATGTGCTGGTTCTGGCCTTGTTGTGGGACAGCCACCGTTTTGTCGCCATCGGCGGGCTCATCGTCGTGTACGGCGGCCTTGCGTTCCTGTGCGTAGCGCGCCTGCAGGCGGCGGTGGCTGCGCGGCCGCCCATGTTCGAGGCTACGCTGGCCGAACTCAAGGCCGATGTGGAGGCATTAAGCCGTGTCCGTCAAGAGTGAACAGCGCGCGCGTCGCAAGGAGGAACTGGTGCTCCTGGCGAAAATCGAGCGCATCGAGCTGACCCAGACCGTGCGTGATTTGCGGCGCATGAAGCGACCGCTCAATTTCGCCGTCATCGGTGCGCGCATCATCAGCGCCTGGCGCAACCCGACATGGGTGTCCACGGCGGCAACCCTCCTGGCAGCGCGCGGCCTGGACAGCGGCCGCATCATGCGCGGGCTGCGCTATGCCGGCTATGCCTTTGCGGCCTGGCGCACCTACCAGTTGTTCCGCACCTACGTCGGCGGCGCGGCAAGTCGCCGGTAGGCGATCGGGCCGGCTTGCGCGTCGGCCCCGGGGCGGGGGCCGCGCTACAGGCCGAGCGTATCCATCAGGCCGTCGACGCGCCTGCGCACATCGGCATCCATGGTGATCGGCGTTCCCCACTCCCGGCTGGTCTCGCCCGGCCACTTGTTGGTCGCATCGAGACCCATTTTCGAGCCCAGGCCCGCCACCGGCGATGCGAAGTCCAGGTAGTCGATAGGCGTGTTTTCCACGATCAATGCGTCACGTGCCGGGTCGACGCGCGTGGTCATGGCCCAGATCACTTCGCGCCATTGGCGGATGTCGATATCGTCATCGGTAACGATGATGAACTTGGTGTACATGAACTGGCGCAGGAAACTCCAGATGCCGAACATCACGCGTTTGGCATGCCCCGGGTAGGCCTTCTTCATGCTGACCACGGCGAGCCGGTACGAGCAGCCTTCCGGCGGCAAGTAGAAGTCGGTGATCTCGGGGAACTGGCGGGTCAGCAGGGGAACGAACACCTCGTTCAATGCCACGCCGAGCATGGCGGGTTCGTCCGGCGGCTTGCCGGTGTAGGTGGAGTGGTAGATCGGGTCGCGGCGCATGGTGATGCGCTCGATGGTGAACACCGGAAAGCGCTCGGTTTCGTTGTAGTAGCCAGTGTGGTCGCCGAACGGGCCTTCCACGGCGGATTCGAAGCCGCTCGGGTCGGCGGCGTCCGGATGAATGGCGCCCTCGAGGACGATTTCGGCGCTTGCGGGGACCTGCAGGTCCGGTCCGATGCATTTCGCCAATTCGGTACGCGCGCCACGCAGCAGGCCGGCGAACTGGTATTCGCTCAGCGTATCCGGCACGGGGGTCACGGCGCCGAGTATGGTCGCCGGATCACAGCCCAGGACAACCGCAATAGGAAAGGGCTTCCCAGGCGCAGTGAGCGCATGCTCACGGAAGTCCAGCGCGCCACCACGATGGGCCAGCCAGCGCATGATCACCTTGTTGCGGCCAATCACCTGCTGGCGGTAAATGCCGAGGTTCTGGCGCGTCTTGCCGGGGCCGCGGGTGACCGTCAGGCCCCAGGTGATCAAGGGCCCGGCGTCGCCCGGCCAGCAGGTCTGGATGGGTAGTTTTGCCAAGTCGACTTCCGGACCTTCCCACCGCACTTCCTGGCAGGCCGGGCTGCCGACGGTCCTGGGGGCCATGTTGAGCACCTGCTTGAGCACCGGCCATTTCTCCCAGGCATCGCGAAGGCCCTTGGGCGGCTCGGGCTCCTTGAGGAACGCCAGCAGTTTGCCGACCTCGCGCAAGTGCAACAGGGCGTCTGCCTCGCTGGTGGCTTCCACGCCCATCCCGAGCGCGACACGCCGTACCGAGCCGAATAAATTGGCCAGCAGCGGCACGTCATACCCGACCGGGTTTTCAAACAACAGGGCAGGGCCGCCCGAACGCAGTACCCGGTCGCAGATTTCCGTGACCTCCAGGCGCGGCGAGACCGGAATCTGTACGCGCTTGAGTTCGCCAAGTTGTTCGAGGCCCCGCACGAAGCCCCTAAGATCTTGATATTTCAATATTTTTCACAAAACAAACATTCGGGTGCCAAGTATAGCGCCAAGCAACTGATTTTGCAGGGATATGCCATTAGGATATGTTTAAGTATCTGAAATCATTGAGAAAAATAAGGGTTGACCGGCCGGGCAGCCCCCCCTACACTCGCGCGCTGGAAACAAGGAGGGTGTGCACGGCAGGCGCCCTCATCTTTTGTTAACCGATGTCCGGGCGCCAGGGATTCAATGTCTGAGTTCCGTGCCCGACATCCAGCGCCGCATCTTTTCTGACCACCCATCCCTGCGGGATATGTCAGGCGGCGATTCCGGTCTGGCGGAATTAGAGGAGGCTCATGACCTCCGATCCAGACCCTCGACTGCGAAGCGCAGACTCTTCGCTCCGGTGCAGTTGTCCGGTGCGCGGGGAACGCGCAGAGATAGGAGGTTACAAGAATGACGCAACTCGCCCTTCGGCATTTCGCCGGGACGTTGTGGAAGGTGGTCAAGGCCACCCTCATGGTGACAGGTTTGGTCACCCTGATCGCTTGGGAAGTCGATACGTTCAGCCAACCGCGCCGCGCGGCACCTGTTGCGGCGCAGCAAGATCCTTTGCCAGTGCTTGATGCCGTCCAGCCGGCGCGCCTGGCGGCCGAAACGCTCGCGATGGCCGACCCGTCGGACCGATCGCTGGCGGCACAAGCGGCCGAACACAAGCGCGTCGCCATCTACTTGGCGCGCAAGTATCGCGTGGCGACCGATGCAACCGGTGAAATCGTCGCCGCGACCTACCGGATAGGCAAGGAACTGGGGGTCGACCCTTTCCTGATCCTGGCGGTCATGGCGATCGAGTCGCGCATGAACCCCTTCGCCGAATCCGGCATGGGGGCGGTCGGGCTGATGCAGGTGATCCCTAAATACCACCTGGACAAGTTCGAGGAACTCGGCGGTCCCGAGGCGGTTCTCAACCCATCAGCCAACATCCGGGTCGGCGCGATGATTCTCAAGGATGCGATCCAGCGCTTCGGCGGACTGGAGACCGGCCTCAAGGCGTATTCCGGCGCCACCGGCGACGACTTCGGCTATGCCGGCAAGGTACTCGCCGAGCGGGATCGCCTGCGCGCCGCCGCCGGACTGGTCAATGTGGCGCCGGCCGCCGCGGCGCCGGTGCGGGTCGAGGCGCGTCCGGCTGCGCACGTGCTCGAACCGGCGGACGAAGAGGCCTGAAGCGGCACGCTTGCCGGCCGGGGCCCGGCCCCGGCGCCGGGGCATTGCGTCGCCCGCCCAGCCGCATTCAGCCGGCCGCATTCAGCGGCGCATCTGCGCTTGCTCAGATGCCGGCAGCGTGGCCGTCCTTGCGGGCATCCGAGGCGGCGATATAGCCGGTCAATCGCCCGTCTTCCTCCAGCGCCCAGGCGAACTGGCCCGATCCGAAGTCCATATAGGGATCGTTCAGGGTGGCAATGTGATGCCCGCGCGCCTTGAGTTCGAGCATGGTGGCCTCGCGCATGGTCACTTCGGAATTGACCGCCATGCCCCCCGCCACCCGCCAGCGCGGGCCGTCGCAGGCCGCCTGTGGATTCTGCTTGTAGTCCAGCATGCGGATCAGGGTCTGGATATGGCCCTGCGGCTGCATGTTTCCGCCCATCACGCCGAAGCTCATCTGCGGCTTGCCATCCTTGGTGAGGAAGGCCGGGATGATGGTGTGGAACGGCCGCTTGTCCGGACCGACCTGGTTGGGATGGCCTGCCGTGAGCACAAAGCCGGCGCCGCGATTCTGCAGGCTGATGCCGCCCGGCGCCACCATGCCTGACCCGAAGCCCATGTAGTTGGACTGGATGAAGCTGACCATCATGCCGTTTTCATCGGCCGCGGTCAGGTAGATGGTGCCGCCTTTTTCCGGCGCTCCCGCACGGAAGTCGATGGCCCGTTTCGGGTCGATGAGCCTGGCGCGCGACTTCAGATAGGCGTCGTCGAGCAGGTGCGCGGGCGTGACGCGTTCCATGAAGCGGATGTCGGACACATAGGCGCCGACGTCGGCGAAGGCGAGTTTCATGGCCTCGATCTGCAGGTGCAGGCTGTCCGGGCCGTCCGGGTCGAGCGAGCCCAGGTCGAAGTTCTCGAGCATGCCGAGCGCCATCAGCGCGGCGATCCCCTGGCCGTTGGGGGGAATCTCGTGCATGGTGTAACCGCGGTAGTCCTTGCTGATCGGCGTGACCCAGTCGCAGGTGTGGGCCGCCAGGTCGGCCTCGGTCATCACGCCGCCATTGGCCTGCGAATGCCGCGCGATCGCAGCGGCCACCTCGCCCCGATAGAAGGCCTCGCCTTTGCTGGCGGCGATCTTTCTCAGAGTATCGGCGGCGCCCTTGAGCACGAATTTCTCGCCGATGTGCGGGGTGCGTCCCTTGGGCAGGAAATGTTCCGCGAATCCCGCCTGGTTTTTCAGGATGGGCTCCATCGCCTTCCACTTCTGGTGCACGATCGGGCTGATCAGATAGCCATCGCTGGCGTAACGGATGGCGAACTCGAACAGGTCTTCGAAGGGCAGCTTGCCGAACTTGTCCGACATGGCCCGCCACGCCGAAACCGCGCCAGGGATGGTGACGGAATTGGCGCCGCGCTCGGGTTTGGGTCCGAGCGTCGCGAAGTAATCCGGCGTCCAGCCGCGCGGCGAGCGCCCCGACGCGTTCAGTCCGTGCAACTGCCTGCCGTCCCACAGGATGCAAAACGCATCCGACCCGAGGCCGTTGGAGATCGGCTCGACGATGGTGAGCGTGATGGCCGCGGCCAGCGCCGCGTCGACCGCATTGCCGCCACGCCGGAAGGCATCGATGCCGGCCTGCACGGCGAGGGGCTGCGAGGTGGCGACGACGTTCCTTGCGAATACCGGGATGCGCTTGGTCGCGTAGGGGAATTGCCAGTCGAATTGCATGCGCCTTCTTTCTTCTTCAGGTGTCTTATTCTGGTTTGATGCCGGCGCGCTTGATCACCGCAGCGTACTTGACGGTCTCGCGCTCGATCACACGCGCAAACTGCTCGGGCGTGCCGCCCACCGGTTCGGCGCCGTGCACGGCCAGGCGTTCGCGGAAATCCTGGGTCTGCAGTGCCTTGTTGATTTCCGCATTGAGGCGCTGCACGACGGCCGCCGGGGTGCCGGCCGGCGCGAACACCCCGAAGTAGGTGTTGCTCTCGAAGCCCTTCATGCCGGCCTCGTCCATGGTGGGAACATCCGGCAGCAGGGCGGAACGCTTGAGTGCGGAGATCGCCAGCGCCTTCACCTTGCCGCTCTTGATGTGCGGCAGCGCCGAGGAAATGTTGTCGAACATGAAGGCGATCTGGCCGGAAACCAGGTCGGGGATGGCCAGCGCGGTGCCCTTGTAGGGAATATGCACGACGAAGGTGCCGGTGGCCATCTTGAACATTTCGCCGGTCATGTGCACGATGGTGCCGTTGCCGGACGAACTGAAATTGAGCTTGCCGGGATTGGCCCTGGCATAGGCAATCAGTTCCCGCAGGCTGTTCACCGGCAGGGTGGGCGAGAGGACCAGGACGTTGGTCGCGTCGGCCATCTGGATGACGGGCGCGAAGTCGCGCTTGACGTCATAGGGCGTCTTCGGATTGAGTGCCGGGCCGATCGAATGCGTCGACACGGTGGCCAGCAGGATGGTGTAGCCGTCGGGCGGTGCCTTGGCCGCCAGTTCGGACCCGATGGCGCCGCCCGCGCCAGGACGGTTTTCCACCACCACCTGCTGCCCCAGGAGGTCGCCGAGCTTTTGGGCCAGCACGCGACCGAGAATGTCGGTCGCGCCGCCCGGCGGGAACGGAATGACCAGCCGCAGCGGCTTGGTCGGATAAATCTGCGCCCGCGCGGCCGGGGCGAGTGCGGCGACTGCTGCCGCTGAGGCGGCAAGACTGAACTGGCGACGCGAAACCATGCTGTCCTCAATCGGCCTTGGCGCCGGATTCCTTGACCACCTTGGCCCACTTGGCGATTTCCGATGCCTGGTATTTCACCAGATCCTCGGGCGAGGACAGGATCGGGTCGAGCCCCAGGGTCTTGAGCTTTTCCTGCACATCGGCGAGTTTGTAGACGCGCTGCATTTCCGCATTCAGTCTGGCGACCACATCGCGCGGCGTGCCGGCCGGCGCAAACAGCGCGAACCAGGCAGTCGCTTCGAACCCCGGCAGGCCCTGTTCGGCGATGGTCGGCACATCCGGCGCCGACGGTGAGCGTTTCGCACCGGTCTGGCCGAGCGCGCGCAGCTTGCCTTCCTTGGCCATCGGCAGGGCCGAGGGCATGTTGTCGAACATCAGCTGGATCTGGCCACCCAGCAGGTCGGGCAAGGCGAACTGGCGGCCCTTGTATGGCACATGCGTCATCTGCACCCCGGTCATGGACTTGAAGAGTTCGCCCGAGACATGGATCGAACTGCCGATGCCTGGCGAACCGAAGGACAGCTTGTTCGGGTTGGCCTTGCCGTAGGCGATGAGCTCGGCCACGCTCTTGACCGGCAGGCCGGTGTTGACCACCAGCAGGTTGGGCGTGGAGGCGATCAGGCCAACGGCGGTGAAGTCCTTGACCATGTCATAAGGCATCTTGCTGTAGAGGGCTCCGTTGATCGCGTGGGTGCCGACAGTGGCCATCACCAGCGAATAGCCGTCGCCGGGTGACTTGGCGACGATTTCCGCGCCGATGTTGCCGCCGGCGCCGGGTTTGTTGTCGACCACCACCGGCTGGCCGAGCGCGTTCTTCTCGCTGAAGATACGCGCCAGGATATCGGGCGCCCCGCCAGTCGGGAATGTCACGATGAGCCGGATCGACTTGGCCGGATAGCTTTGTGCCGGCGCTGTGCCGGCCAGGATTGCCAGCAACAGGGCGGCGATGATTCTGGACATCGGGTACTCCAGGTAGGCGATGCGAAGTGGAAGGGCGAGACTACCAAAAACGAACGGGGCGCACCAAGCGCCCCGTCGTTGAACCGGTCAACCGACCGCTGCTTATTCCTCGACGAACGTTTCCTTGCGCTTCTTGGAGATCGCCGGCAGCGAGATGATCACGACCATCGCAAGCGCCATGGCCAACATCGTGGCGGACAGGGGACGGGTCAGAAACACGGTGGGATCACCGCGCGAAAGCAGCATCGCGCGACGCAGATTCTCCTCCATCATCGGGCCGAGGATGAAGCCCAAGAGCAGCGGGGCGGCCTCGCAGCCGAAGCGCAGGAACACGATGCCCAGGACGCCGAACAGCACGGTGATCAGCACGTCGAAGGAATTGTTGTTCACCGAGAACACGCCGATGCAGCAAAACATCAGGATGGCGGGATAGAGGATGCGGTAGGGCACCTTCAGCAGCTGCACCCACATGCCGATCAGCGGCAGGTTCAGGATCACCAGCATCAAGTTGCCGATCCACATCGAGGCGATCATGCCCCAGAACAGCTGTGGGTTCGAGGTCATGACCTGCGGGCCCGGCTGGATGTTGTGGATGGTCATCGCGCCGACCATCAGCGCCATCACCGCGTTGGGCGGAATGCCCAGGGTGAGCAGCGGGATGAAGGAGGTCTGCGCGCCGGCGTTATTGGCGGCTTCAGGGCCGGCAACCCCGCGGATGTTGCCTTGACCATAGGGAATCGGCGGGTTCTTCTCTAGTTTTTTCTCGATGGTGTAAGCGGCAAACGCGGCTAGCAGAGCGCCGCCGCCGGGCAGAATACCAAGCAGAGAGCCGATGCCGGTGCCGCGGATAATTGCGCCAATCGTGTTCTTGAAGTCCGCCCAGGACAGCAGCAGGCCCGAGACCTTGTTGGTGAAGGTTTCGCGGGCTTCCTTCATGTCCACGTTGGCGATGATTTCCGCGAAACCGAACACGCCCATGGCCACGCTGATGAAGCCGATGCCGTCGGAAAGCTCTGGAATTCCGAAGGCAAAACGCGACACGCCGGTGTTGACGTCGGTGCCGACCAGCCCGAGCAGCAGGCCCAGGATGATCATGCCGATCGCCTTGATGAGCGAGCCGGAAGCCAGCACGACTGCGCCGATCAGGCCCAACACCATCAACGAGAAATACTCGGCCGGGCCGAATTTGAACGCCAGTTCCGCCAGAGGCGCTGCGAACGCAGCCAGGATCAGGGTGCCGAAGCAGCCGGCGATGAACGAGCCCAGCGCGGCGACCGACAGGGCCGCACCCGCCCGGCCCTTGCGGGCCATCTGGTAGCCGTCCAGCATGGTGACCACCGAACTCGATTCACCCGGCAGGTTGACGAGAATGGCGGTGGTGGAACCGCCGTACTGGGCGCCGTAGTAGATGCCGGCCAGCATGATGAGCGCGGCCACAGGCGGCAGCGCATAGGTGGCCGGTAGCAGCATCGCGATGGTGGCGATCGGCCCGATGCCCGGCAGCACACCGATCAGGGTGCCCAGCAGGCAGCCGATGAAACAGTAGAGCAGGTTTTGCAGCGTGAAGGCCACGCCGAACCCGATGCCCAGGTTTGCTATGAGAATATTGAAGGCGTCCATGTTCGTTATCCGTATTCCTTATTTCTTCGCGGCGGGCACGAACTGGCGCCCCAGTTCCTGCATGTCCGGCCAGACCGGCATTTGCAGCTTCAGGCCGTAGACGAAAATGCCGACGGACATCCCGACCAGGACGATGATGCTGGCGATGACCTCTTTCTTGCGCATTTCATGGCTTGCCAGCGATGCGATGATCACCAGCAGAGTGACGCACACCACAAGGCCGAGGCTCTTTAACATCAGGCCGAACACGGTGACCGCACCCAGGATCAGACCCATTGAGCGCATACCGATGAAAAAGGAGAGCACGCAACCGGCGATGGTGCCGATGGCCAGCGACGCATTCGGGCTCGCGCCGATCAGGCCGGCGAGGAGCGAAAAGGCCATCATGGCGATGAACACCACCAGCGGCTTGAGCGATATGCGGTGCTCCTTGCCGTCGGATACGCCGACCGCCTTGACCAGGGTGATGGCGCCAAGCGCGGCCAGGATGATGCCCAGCCAGAACGGGAAGTAGCCCGGGCCCATGCGCGCGCCGGTCCCCATGCTGTAGCTGGTGGACAGCCATGCCGCCAGCCCGCCGAAGATGATAAACATCAGGCCGGCGTAAAAATCCTGGTAATTCTTGATCTTCATCTCGCTCCATTCCCATGCGGCGTATTGGATATGGCCGCTTTCGCGTTTACAACCCCGTGGTACCGTTCCTGCAGTTACTCTGGTTCTTGCTTCTTTCCCGCATCTTCATCACGCCCGCGACGCCATCGCGATGCGGGAAAGCAAAGCCCACACCATATTTGAAGGTGCGCAATGATACTTACTTTCCCCTGACATTGGTGCTGCCTTGAATCGGATTTGAGTTGTGCGTCGCAGCAACAGGTCGACGGCCGTTCCTCGCATGCCCTTGGCGCCTTTTTTTCTCCGGGATAGACGGACAGCGCGTGCACATTCGGCCTGTACCTGAGGCACGGATTTGCCCGATGGCCGCACCGAGCCGAGATTCGCATGCATGCCGCACGGCGTCCCGGCGCTTGCGCGCGCGGGCAGCGCTGCCATGAGATTCATCCCCGGCGTAATGATCATGCGCATCCAGTGCTTGCCCCTGTGATCATGGCGTGACTACTCAGGCTTGATGTTGGCTTCCCTTATCACCCGCGCCCAAGCCGCCGTCTCGCGGCGGATGTGCGCGGCGAACTCCGCAGGCCGCATGCCGACCGGCGCCAGGCCCTGCGCATCCAGCGTTTGCCGGACTTCGGGCAGCGCCAGAATGCGGCGCACCTCGTCAGCCACCGCCGAGACGATGTCCGGCGGCGTCTTCGCGGGTGCCATGATGGCGTACCAGGAACTGACGTCAACCCCGGGTAATCCCGACTCCGCAATGGTGGGCAGGTCCGGCGCTGCGACCGCGCGCTGGGCGCTGGTGACGGCGAGTGCGCGCAACTTGCCGGCCTTGACCTGCGGCATCACGGTCGGCAAAGCACCGAACATCATCGTGAGCTGGCCGCCCAGCAGATCGTTCATCGCCTGCGTGGTGCCCTTATAGGGTACGTGCACGATGTCGATGCCGGCCTCGCGCCGGAACAATTCGCCCGACAGGTGCAGGCCGCTGCCGATGCCCGGCGAGCCATAGGTAAGCTTGCCCGGACTGGCCTTGGCGAGCGCCACCAGTTCGGGTATCGTCCTAGCCGCCACCGCGGGATGGACCGCAAGCAGGTTGGGCGCAGTGGCGATCATGGTAACCGGGACGAAATCACGGTCCCAGTTGAACGGCATGTCGCGGATCAGGGTCGCGTTGATGGTGATGTTGCCGGCGGGTACGTGCAGCAAGGTGCTGCCGTCGGGCGCGGCCTTGGCCACTATGTCGATGCCGAGATTGCCGGCGGCGCCCGGGCGGTTTTCCACCACCACGGGCTGTCCGGATTTTTCCGTGACCTTCTGCGCGATCAGGCGTGCCAGCACATCCACCGGTCCGCCCGGCGGGAATGGTGCGACGAAGCGGATGGGCCTGGCGGGCCAGACCTGCGCGTGCGAAAGGGGGGCAGCGCACAGCAGCGCGGCGCAGCACAGGAGCAGCACCGGCCGCAGCACATGCATTGCCGGCGGCATGGGGCGGGCGTCGGGGCTCAGCCGGCTAGTGCAGGTGGCGCTTGCCGCCGCCGTGGCTGTTGCCGCCACCGGACGGGAGTTCGAAGCGCGTGAGCTTCTGGCCCTGGGCGATCGAAAGCAGCCGCTTGGCGAACAGGCGGTTGACGGCGTCGATGACCTCGACCATCTCGCCCTTGTCGAAATGGCGCTCAAGCAGGCGCGAGACATCCTCGAGCATGAACTGCCGCTGGGTCTCGTGTATGGCTTCCGGCGTGGGGCCGACGAAGATCAGCCCGAACTCGTCACGCCCGTCCTCGTCATCGTTGTCATAGTAGCTGACCTCGATGCCGGCGCCCTCCGAGGAAAGGTCGCAGACCGCCGCGCAGGCCTCGTCGAGCGCGTTTTGGAAATCGGCGTTGCCTTCGACGGTCCAGCAGATCGCCAGCACGTGCTTGTGCGCGTCATAGGCAATGCCCGGTTCCTCCTCGAAAATGCTCGGCGCATCCGCCAGCGAGCGTGCGCCAGCGTAGCGCCAAAGCGGGCGTACCGCGTCCTCCACCTGCTTGAACGTGGTGCCCGGCTTGATCGGGATGTCGCCGTGGACGTGAATTTCGTACTGCGCCTGGTCGCGACTCATGGGGTGCCCTCTATACAGTGTGCAAAGGCCGCAACTTCGCGACCTTCGCCCCAGTATAGTGGAGAGCGCGCGACGCGACGAGGTCGCCCGGGCCCGGAGCGCACGGGGCGCTTGGCTATAATTCGCCGGCGCGTTTGCGCAGGTGAGGAGACAACAATGAAAGCAAGGTTGCGCGGCATTGCCCCGGCGTTCGGCCTGTACCTGTTCGCCGCGGGTTCCGCGCTGGCGCAAACCGAAATCCAGTTCTGGCACGCCATGTCCGGCGCGCTCGGCGACCGCGTGGCTGACCTTGCCAAGCGCTTCAACGGCGAGCAGAAGGAATTCCGCGTCGTCCCGGTGTTCAAGGGCTCGTATGACGACACCATGAACGCGGGCATCGCGGCTTTCCGGGCAAAGAACCCGCCGCATATCCTCCAGGTGTACGAAGTCGGCACCGCCACCATGATGGCCACCCGTGACGCCGCCCGGCCGGTCATCAAGCCGGTCTACGAGGTGATGGCGCAGTCGGGCGTCAGGTGGGACCCCAACCAGTATGTCCCGGCTGTGGCCAGCTACTACACCGACAGGAGCGGCAAGATGCTGTCGCTGCCGTTCAACAGCTCCACGCCGGTGTTTTTCTACAACAAGGACGTGTTCAAGAAAGCGGGTATCGCCAATCCGCCGAAGACCTGGACCGAGGTCCAGGAGGCGGCGCAAAAGTCCAAGGCCGCCGGCGCCGCCTGCGGGTTCACCACCGGCTGGCAGTCCTGGATCATGCTCGAGAACATGAGCGCCTGGCACAACCAGGAGTTCGCCACCCGCTCGAACGGCTTCGAAGGCCTGGATGCCAAGCTTTCCTTCAACTCCCTCATGCTGGTGCGGCATGTATCGCGCATGTCTTCGTGGGTCAAGGGCGAACTTTTCACCTATGCCGGCCGGCGCAACGAGCCGGAGGCGAAATTCTTCAACGGCGAATGCGCGATGCTGACATCCTCCTCGGCCGCCTATGCCAGCATCAAGAAGAACGCGAAGTTCGACTTCGGTGTCGCCAAACTGCCTTATTACGAGGAGGAGACCGGTGCGCCCTACAACACCATCATCGGCGGCGCTTCCCTTTGGGTGATGGCGGGCAGCAAGCCGGCGGAGTACAAGGGCGTGGCGAAGTTCTTCGAGTTCCTCTCTTCCCCGGTCATCGCTGCGGAATGGCACCAGGAAACCGGTTACCTGCCGATCACCAACGCCGCCTATCTCGCCACGCAAAAGAGCGGCTTCTACGACCGCAACCCGGGTACCGACATCTCCGTGCTGCAGATGAACGCCAAGAAACCCACCAGCCTGTCCAAGGGGGTGCGGCTGGGCAATTTCGTCCAGGTCCGCGCCATCATCGACGATGAACTCGAGGCCGTCTGGGCCGGCAAGAAAGCGCCCAAGGAAGCGCTTGACGAGGCCGTCAAGCGCGGCAACGAGCAGTTGCGGCGCTTCGAGCAGGCCAACAAGCCGGCCAAGTGATTGCGCCGCGTGGCGCGCGCGCGGCCGCCGGCGCGGCGGCGCGACGCACCCTTTGTGTTCTGGCGGTGGGCGCGGCCGCCGTGTGTGCGTGGTGCACGGCACGCCCGTCAGAGGCCGGCCATTTGGTCGCTATCGATGTGGGCCACAGCATGGCCGCTCCCGGCGCCATCTCGGCGCGCGGCATGGGCGAATTCGATTTCAACCGCGCCCTCGCCCTGGTGATCGACGACGCCTTGCGCGGCGCGGGCTATCGGACCATCCTGATCGCCGCCGAAGGCAGGACCCAGGACCTGGTGTCGCGCCCGCGCCAGGCCGCTGCCGCGCAGGCCGATTTTTTCATCGCCGTCCACCACGATTCGGCCAAGGCACGTTTCCAGCAGGACTGGATCCATGAGGGGCGCGGCCGCAAGTTTCTGGACGATCGCTTTCGCGGCTTTTCCATCTTCGTCTCGCGCAACAATGCGCAGTGGCCGCAGGCGCTGCGCTGCGCCTCGGCGATCGGCGCGCGCCTGATCGCCCTGGGAAGGCGTCCTTCGCGGTATCACGCCGATCCGTGGCTGGGCAGCAGCCGCGAGTTCGCCGACGAGGCCAATGGCGTGCATTTCTACGACAACCTGGCGGTCCTGCGACATGCGACCATGCCGGCCCTGCTGTTGGAGGCCGGGGTGATCGTCAATCGCGACGAGGAACTCATGCTGCTGCGCGACGATGTGCGGCAGGCGACCGCGCGCGCGATTCGCGCCGGTATTGCCGATTGCGGTTATCAAGGCTGAAGAGACGATGCCGGGCGCGCCGCGGATGGGAGCCTGAGCGCATGGAAAAGCGCGCGGTGTTCCGTTCGGCCTGGCTGCCCTATGCGCTGCTGGCGCCGCAACTGGCAGTCACGCTGCTGTTTTTCATCTGGCCCGCCGCCCAGGCGCTGTTCCAGTCCGTGCTCGTCGAGGATGCGTTCGGCACCCGGGTGGAGTTCGTCGGCATCGCCAATTTCAGGGCCTTGGTGGCCGATCCGCACTACGCGCAATCTTTCCTGACCACCGCGGTCTTCGCCCTTGGCGTGGCCGCGCTGTCCCTGGCCGCGGCCCTGGCGCTGGCCCTGCTTGCCCACCGGGTAGTCCGTGGCGCGGGTGTCTACCGCACCTTCATCATCTGGCCGTATGCGGTGGCGCCCGCGGTGGCCGGCGTGCTGTGGCTGTTCCTGTTCGATCCCTCGGTGGGCACCCTCGCGTTCGCCCTGAAGAAGCTGGGCATCCGCTGGAATCCGCTGCTCGACGGAAGCCAGGCGATGCTGCTGGTGGTGCTGGCCGCGGCGTGGAAGCAGGTGAGCTAGAACTTCGTGTTTTTCCTGGCGGGGTTACAGGCCATTCCCAGGGCGCTGCTCGAAGCCGCCGCCATCGACGGCGCGGGACCCGCAGCGCGCCTGCGCCGCATCGTCCTGCCCCTGCTTTCGCCGACGATTTTCTTCCTCCTGGTGGTCAATATGATCTACGCGTTCTTCGACACCTTCGGCGTCGTCGACGCGGTCACCCAGGGCGGTCCGGCCAGGGCGACAGAGGTGCTGGTGTTCAAGGTCTTCCAGGACGGCTTCAAGGGCCAGGATTTCGGCGCCGCGGCGGCGCAGTCGGTGATACTGATGGGCATCGTCATCGCGCTCACAGTGGCGCAGTTCCGCTACGTCGAGCGGAAGGTCAACTACTGATGGTCGAGCGGCGCCCGCTGGCGGATATCGCTACCCATGTGCTGCTCATCGCCGGCATCGCGCTGGTCGGGCTGCCGGTCTGGCTCGCGTTCGTCGCGTCGACCCTGTCGTCCGAGCAGGTGCTGGAGGCGCCGATGTCGCTGCTGCCGGGCGGGCACCTGGCCGCCAATTACCGCAGCGTGCTCACCGAAGGCTCGACGCCATTGCGCATGCTGCTCGTCAACAGCGCGTTGTCGGCCCTGATCATCGCCACCGGCAAGATCGTGATCTCGGTGCTGTCGGCCTTCGCGGTGGTGTACTTTCGTTTCCCGGGGCGCGCGCCATGCTTCTGGCTGATCTTCGTCACCCTGATGCTGCCCGTCGAGGTGCGCATCCTGCCGACCTTCGAGGTGGTGGCGCGCCTTGGGCTGCTGGACAGCTATGCGGGCCTGACGGTGCCACTGCTGGCGTCCGCCACGGCCACCTTCCTGTTCCGCCAGTTCTTCCTTACCGTGCCGGAGGAACTCGCCGAGGCCGCCCGCATCGACGGGGCGGGACCGATGCGGTTTTTCTGGAGCATCCTGCTGCCGCTGGCGCGCACCCAGATCGCCGCGTTGTTCGTGATTCTCTTCATCTACGGCTGGAACCAGTATCTGTGGCCGCTCATGGTGACCACCCGCGAGGATTACTACACCGCCGTCATCGGCATCCGCCGCCTGATGTCGGGCGGCGACGCGGCGACCGAATGGAACCTGGTGATGGCGACCGTCATCCTCGCGATGCTGCCGCCGGCGCTGGTGGTAGTGGCGATGCAGAAATGGTTCGTGCGCGGACTCGTGGAGAGCGAGAAATGAACCCCGGTCGCCGGTTCGCGTATCCGGCGCGCTTTATCGCGCACCGCGGCGGCGGGGTTCTTGCCCCCGAGAACACCCTCGCGGGCCTGCGCGAGGCCAAACAGCGCGGCTATGTGGCCGTCGAGTTCGACGTCATGCTTGCGCGCGATGCGGTACCGGTGCTCATGCACGACGACACGCTCGAGCGCACCACCAGCGGCGCCGGCGCGGTGCCGGCCCTGACCGCGGCTGA